>NZ_CAWPIM010000009.1:0-47189 GCF_963888245.1 Vibrio sp. B4-6 | reverse complement strand
CATCGCCAGGCTTTGAATATTGTCTAACCAGACACGCTGCGGAGCGGTAGTTCAGTTGGTTAGAATACCGGCCTGTCACGCCGGGGGTCGCGGGTTCGAGTCCCGTCCGCTCCGCCACTTATTAAGAAGCCCTGCTAGTAATAGCTGGGCTTTTTCGTTTTAGCAAAATAGCATTTTATTTTTTATCACTCTCAGTGCCGTCTTCTAAAAATCAATTCTACGCATACTTACATATTCACTCCTTGTAATCCGTAACACTCTGATTAGCTAGGGCTCGCTTAGTAGTCCGTAGTTTTACTTGGCGTCCTTCTTCAATAATCATTGAACCTGTTTGTTCAAACTTGTTCAGCTGACTCTAAGCTATTGTGTGATTATTTGTGTACGTGAATGACTTTCTTTGGGGTGTGGAGAGGCGCCATCAAACCTTCATTTGAATAGGGTCGCCAGCTTAAAGCTATCCATAGTGATATTTCACCATAGTTCAACAGCCTTAATTAGATCATATTTTTTTAAATTGGTATTCCAGTAGATATAGAGAGAGGAGTAACAAAGTAAAGATAGCAAAAGCCGATGTTTTAGAACATCGGCTAGGGATAAAATTGATTTGATCAGTCATTACTGATAGTTTTCTTTCTAAACTGACGACTTTTCAGCTTGTTTTGCTTTGTCTATTAATGGGGTAATTGTTGAACCTTGAATAAGTATTGAGAACACCACGACAGCGTATGTCATAACAAGGATTATCTCTTTTACATCAATAAGCTTGTCTGGGATAACTAATATGCCAGATGGGATAGAAAGTGCCATTGCTAGTGCTAGCCCACCTCGTAGTCCTCCCCAAGTTAGTATCTTTATTGACCATGGGTTGTAGGAGCGGTAACGCTTGAAGCCGATGTAAGAGAAAAAAACGCTTAGATAGCGAGCAGATAAGACAAGAGGAATGGCGAAAGCCATCAATATCCAGTCCTCTTCATGGAATTTGAAGAGTAGCATCGACATACCGATAAGTAGGAAGAGCACACCATTCAAAAATTCGTCAACCAATTCCCAAAAGTGGTCAAGGTGTTCTTCACTTTCTTTTGAAAAGCCAATGAAGCGTGTCCAGTTGCCGATCATTATCCCTGATACAACCATAGCTAAAGGCCCGGAAACATGGATAACATCTGCAAAAACATAGCCAGCAGTCGGTATACCAATGGTTAAAAGCAGTTCCATTGAGTGATCATCGGTGGCGCTGATGAGGTAGTGGAATAATAGCCCAAGAGCTAGGCCATACAGGATGCCCCCCATTGCCTCTTGAATAAACAACATAGTTACACTACCTATGGTTGGTGCTTCCGTACCAAATGCAATAGTGAAAATGGTGACAAAGATAACCAAACCAAAACCATCATTAAAGAGCGATTCTCCCTCGATTTGGGTTGAAATACGTTTTGGTGCATTTAACTTTTTAACAATAGCTAATACGGCTATTGGGTCTGTTGGTGATATGAGTGCACCAAATAGCAGACAGTAAACGAGATCGAAGTGAATACCGATAAATTGACAGAAGGCGTATAGCCCAAAACCGATGAAGAAGGTTGAAAATAGCGTTGCGCCTAGCGCAAGAACCGCGATTTCCCATTTCTGATCTTTTAGGTTGGGTAATTTGATGCCTAGGCCACCAGCGAAAAGTAGAAAACCGAGTATTCCTTTGAGCAGAAAATTTTCAAAGTTAATACTGTTGACGGTTTCTGTCGCTATTTGAGTTAGATGAAACCAATCATTTTGACCGGCAACTAAGATCAATAATGACAACATCATCGATCCTGCTGTAATGGCGATAGTGGTTTGCATATTGCCTATCTTACTGTTTAGAAAGGCAATCAACATTGCTGCTCCTGATAGGAAGCATAAAGTGTAATAGACAGACATTGTTTTCTCGTCGTGTAACAAAATATGAATGAAATTCTCCTTGGATGATGTACAAATAGCAAACACTTTTTAGCCATGATTGCAGATGTATCAAACGATAATTAAAGTGAAGTTTAGACGTCTAGATTTCTAATGGTTATATGATAGGATGAGCGAATAACCAAAAGGAATGAGGCTGTACTGTGGGAAGAGAAGTTAGAAGTCAAATTGAAGCTCAATTGCAACAGAGAATATTATTGATTGATGGTGGCATGGGCACCATGATTCAGAGCTATAAATTGGAAGAGCAAGATTATCGTGGAGATCGTTTTGCCCATTGGCCAAGCGATCTGAAAGGAAATAATGACCTTCTCGTCTTGACGCAGCCTCAGTTAATCAAAGAAATTCATAGTGCTTACTTGGAAGCAGGTGCTGATATCCTAGAGACGAATACCTTCAACGCGACGAGCATCGCAATGGCCGACTACGATATGCAAGCCATTAGCGATGAGATCAATTTCGCTGCTGCAAAACTTGCACGCCAAGCTGCTGACGAATGGACGGCGAAAACGCCTGATAAACCTCGTTACGTGGCGGGAGTGCTAGGGCCAACAAACCGCACTTGCTCGCTCTCCCCTGACGTGAATGACCCTGGGTTTCGAAATATCAGCTTTGAACAATTAGTTGAAGCTTACTCAGAATCAACACGTGCTTTAATTCGTGGCGGCAGCGACTTAATTTTGATTGAAACCATTTTCGATACTTTAAATGCTAAAGCCTGTGCCTTTGCGGTGGATTGTGTGTTTGAAGAGTTGGGTTACAAACTGCCCGTGATGATCTCAGGGACAATCACCGATGCCTCTGGTCGAACGCTTTCTGGGCAAACAACCGAAGCCTTTTATAATGCACTGCGACACGTTGAGCCTATCTCATTTGGTTTGAACTGTGCACTCGGTCCGGATGAATTGCGCCAATACGTTGAAGAGCTATCACGTATTTCCGAATGTTATGTCTCGGCTCACCCCAATGCGGGGTTGCCTAACGCATTCGGTGAGTATGATCTTGAAGCCGATGAGATGGCGCAGCACATCGGGGAATGGGCGCGAGCAGGATTTTTGAACCTTGTTGGTGGCTGTTGTGGAACCACTCCTGAGCACATTAGACAAATGGCAAAAGTGGTCGAAGGTGTGAAACCAAGAGCGTTACCCGATATTCCAGTGGCTTGTCGTCTATCCGGTCTAGAGCCGCTGACGATTACCAAAGAGAGCTTATTCATCAACGTAGGTGAGCGAACTAACGTCACTGGTTCTGCGCGTTTTAAGCGTTTAATCAAAGATGAACAGTATGACGAGGCGCTGCATGTTGCTCGAGAGCAGGTCGAAAACGGTGCACAAATCATCGATATCAATATGGATGAAGGGATGTTGGATGCGCAAGCTTGCATGGTCCGCTTTCTCAATTTATGCGCTTCTGAGCCGGATATTTCCAAAGTACCAATCATGGTTGATTCTTCTAAGTGGGAGGTAATTGAAGCAGGTCTCAAATGCATTCAAGGCAAAGGGATTGTGAACTCGATTTCCCTCAAGGAGGGGAAAGAGAAGTTTGTTGAACAAGCTAAACTCATTCGCCGCTATGGTGCTGCTGTGATCGTGATGGCGTTTGATGAAGTAGGCCAAGCGGATACCCGTGAGCGAAAACTTGAAATTTGTACCCAAGCTTATCGAATTTTGGTTGATGAGGTTGGTTTCCCTGCTGAAGATATCATTTTTGATCCGAATATTTTCGCGGTTGCGACTGGTATTGATGAGCATAATAATTATGCTGTGGACTTTATCGAAGCCGTGGCTGATATCAAACGTAATTTACCCCATGCGATGATTTCCGGCGGGGTTTCCAACGTCTCTTTCTCTTTTCGCGGTAACAACTATGTGCGTGAAGCGATCCATGCTGTATTCCTTTATCACTGTTTTAAAAACGGCATGGACATGGGTATCGTCAATGCCGGTCAGCTTGAGATTTACGATAACGTGCCTGAGAAACTGCGTGAAGCAGTCGAAGATATCATTCTCAATCGCCGCAGCGATGGCACTGAACGCTTACTGGATATTGCGGCTGAATATGCGAACAAAGGTGTCGGTAAGGAAGAGGATGCCAGTGCGCTGGAATGGCGTTCATGGCCAGTCGCAAAACGTTTAGAGCATGCGTTAGTCAAAGGTATCACCGAGTATATTGTTGAAGATACGGAAGAAGCTCGTCAAAATGCCACTCGCCCATTGGATGTGATCGAAGGGCCTCTCATGGATGGAATGAACGTGGTCGGCGACCTCTTTGGCGAAGGGAAAATGTTCCTGCCGCAAGTAGTGAAATCGGCGCGCGTTATGAAGCAAGCCGTTGCGCATTTAGAGCCCTACATCAACGCGCTTAAGCAAGCAGGTTCTAATAATGGCAAAATCCTTCTTGCCACAGTTAAAGGGGATGTACACGACATCGGCAAAAATATCGTTGGCGTCGTTTTGCAGTGTAATAACTACGAAATCATTGACCTCGGCGTTATGGTGCCATGCGAGCAGATCCTCAAAGTCGCGAAAGAACAGAATGTCGACATCATTGGGTTATCCGGCCTCATCACTCCCTCTTTAGATGAAATGGTGCACGTCGCCAAAGAAATGGAGCGACAAGGGTTTAAATTACCGCTTTTGATTGGCGGAGCAACCACCTCTAAAGCACATACCGCAGTTAAAATTGAGCAAAATTATCACCAGCCTGTTGTGTATGTGAACAATGCTTCGCGCGCAGTAGGCGTTTGTTCTTCGCTTCTTTCTGATGAGTTACGTCCTGCTTTTGTTGAAAAATTAAACCTCGACTATGAACGCACGCGTGATCAACATCACCGTAAAACCCCACGTACTAAACCCATCTCATTAGAAGTGGCAAGGGCAAATAAAGCGGTTATCGATTGGGATAACTATACGCCGCCAGTTCCGGCTAAATTGGGCGTACATGTGTTTGATGATTTTGATGTGGCTACCCTTCGTCGTTACATCGACTGGACACCATTTTTCATGACATGGTCATTGATGGGTAAATATCCGACGATTTTTGAACACGAAGAGGTGGGAGAGGAAGCGCAAAGTTTATTCCATGATGCTAATGCATTGCTTGATAGAGTTGAGCGAGAAGGGCTACTCAAGGCTCGCGGTATTTGCTCTTTATTCCCGGCCGCGAGTGTGGGGGATGATATCGAAGTGTATCGCGATGAATCGCGCACCGAGGTTGCTCATGTTCTGCATCACTTACGCCAACAAACCGAAAAGCCCAAAGGTTATAACTACTGCCTGTCCGATTACATTGCACCAAAAGAGAGTGGTAAACGAGATTGGATCGGCGCATTTGCCGTGACAGGCGGAATTGGTGAGCGAGAATTAGCAGACCAATATAAAGCGCAAGGCGATGACTACAACGCCATCATGATCCAAGCGGTAGCTGATCGTCTTGCTGAGGCTTTTGCGGAATATTTGCATCAGCAAGTTCGTAAAGAAATTTGGGGCTATGCTGCTGACGAAGAGTTGTCGAACGATGATTTGATCCGTGAGAAATACCAAGGTATACGCCCAGCGCCGGGCTATCCAGCGTGTCCTGAGCATACGGAAAAAGGCACCTTGTGGGAGATGTTGCAGGTTGAGCAAGCCATCGATATGTCTTTAACCACCAGTTACGCTATGTGGCCGGGTGCTTCGGTGTCAGGTTGGTACTTCTCGCATCCGGACTCTCGTTATTTTGCCATTGCACAAATTCAGCAAGATCAGATGCAAGATTACGCGCAACGTAAAGGTTGGAATGCACAAGAAGCGGAAAAATGGCTTGGGCCGAATTTAGATTAAGTAATAAAAAACAGGTTGGCTAAGCCAACCTGTTTTTTATTCAGCGTGTAACTACTCAATGTGGTTTTATCGTTCAAACAAATCTTGATGAAGTTTCTGAATTGCCGCTTTAGAAACCGACTCGTGTAATAAAAAGCAGAGGTTGTGCGGGCTGGCACCATAGCAAATCATACGCAAATTGAAATCTTCTAAGGTGCTAAAAACTTGTTTTGCATAGCCTTTGCTTTCACTCATGTTATTGCCGATCAGCGCAACTAAACACAGATTATGTTCGACTTCAACTTTACACAGCTCTTCTAATTCTAAGCGCACCGCTTGAGGCAGTTCAGGCGCTCCACCTGAGGTATCGGTTTTATCTAATGTTAATGAGACGCTGATTTCAGAGGTGGTGATCAAATCCACCGAAATTTTGTGTTTGGCTAAAATTTCAAACACCTTCGAAAGAAAGCCGTATGCGTGAAACATGCTAGCGCTGCGTAGCGTAACCATGGTTTGATTGCAGCGTAGGGTCAAGGCTCTAAATAGAGGTGAGCTTTCCACACGTTTACGGATCCAAGTGCCGCCTTTTTCAGGCTCTTTTGAGGAGCCGACAAACACAGGGATATCGTGGCGAAGCGCGGGCAGCAACGTCGATGGATGCAAAATCTTAGCGCCAAAGTTTGCCATCTCCGATGCTTCGCTAAAGCTTATTTCCGCAATCGGAGCGGCTTTAGGCGCAATGCGAGGGTCGGTCGTATAAATCCCCGGCACATCAGTCCAAATTTCTAAGCCAGAAGCTTGTACCGCTTCGGCGATCAAGGCCGCAGAATAATCACTGCCGCCTCGGCCCAATGTGGTTGTATTTCCTTGCTCATCAGCGCCGATGAAACCTTGAGTTACCACTACGTGTTGCAGACAAAGTGGTGTTAACTTCTCTTGGGCTAATTGCTGGATCTGTTCTAATTGCGGTTCTGCCCGACCGTAGTGATCATCAGTACGCAGCACTTCTCGAATATCAAAACGGATCGCATCCATGCCACGTTCACGCAGTAATTGCGTCAGAATGAAGGTCGACATTAACTCGCCACAAGCCACTAAGTGATCGGTCAGTTTTTTACTCGCTTGAAAAGAGGCCGCTTCTGCGACACTGGCCACCATATCTAAAATTGAGTGTACCTCTTTTTCAACTTGTAGCGGGTCGGCAAGTTTATCAATAATCGCATGATGAATATCAGCTAACTGCTTGATAATACTTAAGCGTTGATTGGCATCTTGTACGCCATTGGCTAATTCAACCAATAAATTCGTCACGCCAGAGCAGGCACTGCTCACGACTAATTTGGTCTCTGGATTATTTTCGATCACAGCGGCACAAAGGCTCATTGCTTCAAAGTTAGCAACGCTTGTTCCGCCAAATTTGGCGACATTGAATGCGCTCACGGCATTTCTCCCACGACTTCCTGAAATAAAAATAGTGTTGGTGTACCAACGTCCAATGTTTGAAGAGAGTTTTTCTAGAGCAAATAAAGAGGTGTTTTTATGATTGGTTTACCTCAGAAGCTCTTCATCAGGGTTGCTGATGACAGTTGAAGGGATTCAGCCCATTCAACCGATAAACCAAATCCACAACCTCGGTTTATCTCGGCACTGCTCCCCATTAATGTTTTGTATTGGAGTTGAGGCTCCACAAAACATCTGCCTGGGCAGTGCTCCTCTTCTGCTAGATAGCTCATTCATTGAACGTTTTTGAACTGTTAATGTCAATCGCTAATTAAGTCCAAATGTAAAATAAAATTAACCAGAGTGTGACACTGGTTTGACCTCTAGACTTCGGTCGAATTGTTGCATCAGCGGATTTGTTTTACTCTGGGTATTCGCATTTGGCCGCAAGCAAGGAGCAACTATGTCCATTACCAGTTTTAACCCACCCCAGCGAATTTTGATGGGGCCAGGCCCGTCAGATATTTACCCTCAAGTATTACAAGCGCTGAGCAGGCCGACCGTTGGCCACTTAGACCCGCTTTTTATCCAGATGATGGATGAGCTAAAGCAGCTGCTTAAATACGCTTTTCAAACGGAAAATGAGTTTACCATCGCGGTTTCCGCGCCGGGCAGCGCAGGTATGGAGGCGTGCTTTGTCAACCTGATTGAGCCGGGAGATAAGGTCATCGTGTGTCGCAATGGCGTTTTTGGCGAGCGTATGCGCGAGAATGTAGTGCGCTGTGGCGGAGAGGCGGTGCTGGTGGATGATGAATGGGGAGCCCCCGTTTCGCTCGATAAAGTCGAGCAAGCCATACAGGCTAACCCTGATGCTAAAATTCTCGCGTTTGTCCATGCAGAAACGTCAACTGGTGCATTGAGTGATGCGCAAGCATTAGGTCTGTTGGCTAAGCAAAACAACATGCTGAGTATTGTCGATGCAGTGACATCCTTAGGCGGCGTGCCACTTTATGTGGATCAATGGCAGCTCGATGCCGTCTATTCTGGGAGTCAAAAGTGTTTATCGTGCCCTCCGGGTTTATCGCCACTGACTTTTTCAGCGCAAGCGATTGAAAAAATTCAGTCTCGAACAACCCCTGTTCAAAGCTGGTTTTTAGATCAAAGCTTAGTGCTTGGTTATTGGAGTGGTGCAGGCAAGCGCAGTTATCACCATACTGCACCAGTCAACAGTTTGTACGCATTGCATGAAGCCTTGTTGGTGTTGAAAAACGAAGGTCTAGAGCAGGCGTGGGCACGTCATCGTGTGATGCATGACAAATTAAAGCAGGGCTTAGAAAAATTAGGATTTGAATTTGTCGTTGCTGAAGATAGTCGTTTACCACAATTGAATGCGATCTATATTCCAGCAGGGGTTGATGAGGCTAAAGTGCGAGGGCATTTACTCAATCAATACAACTTGGAGATCGGCGCAGGCCTTGGCACTTTAGCGGGTAAAGCGTGGCGTATTGGTCTAATGGGGTATGGGGCGCGCAGTGAAAACGTGGCCTTATGCTTGCGGGCGTTAGAAGAGTCATTAACAAATTAACAAAGAAACTACATAAGGGAGCATTTGCTCCTTTTTTAGTGGTGCTGATGCCGAACGTTGTTCGTCTCAGCATCAATCATAAAATTCATTTTTATTGTTAGCTCTTCCCCAGCGTGAGTGGAATACTCGTGATTGATGTCTTAAGATAAATTCTTCCGTTAATGGTTTAATTACTCCTATGAATATAAGTGGTGTTTTGTGTGTTTATAATAAATATACGATGCCAAAGTTTGTGGCCTAAATACTAGAACGGGTGTGGATGCTACTTTGTATTGTCATGGTATTGTAAAAAATGAACATTGTTCGATTGTTTTGGTTGACCATTATTTTATCTGCGTTAGGATAAGCGCGCTGAGAAAGCATACTTATTATTAACTTTTTAGAGGTGCAATAGAAACCTATGGACTCGTCGAGTAGTCGATTATCCAAGTGTGGTATTTTCTGGTTAGTAGAAAAGCCTACGTTTTGTTGCCAACTTTTCATTTAAAGCCTCGCTTTTGCTAAGTTGGTATTCATACTAACGAAGCTCCTTTTCTTGTTCTCTCCTGTCAATATCACACTCTTTTTATAGAGTATCGTGTTTGTTTAAGTCGATCATATGATTGTTTCACTATGATTTATTCAATACAGCGTTTCTACTGGCTAGAGCGTGAATGCTTTTGAATTTCTTGCGTGTCATCTGTACACCGCTAGAACTTTCGCAAGTGCACGGCTTCTCTATTTGACTGACTTTATCTTCTCCTAACTTGCTTGTTCAAAGCGGGGAATGCTTGAGCTTGATGGTATAAGCTTATTGCAGTTCAGTTACGTGGATTTTCTGCATAATTTGGTTTCTTTGCCTTGATAGTTTCAAGGAGATACAAAGATGGTTATGTACAATACATCATTAGCTATGGGCAACCGGCTACCTGCTGCTCACTCTATTCAAACCGAAATGGATAACAACTTTATTTGTGTAGGCGCATCGCTATCTGTAGAAGCGGTGATTGCGATTCTACGCTCATCGTCCTTAACCGATAAGCGCTTAAACCTTATCTTTATCTCTGGTGATGCAGGTGAATACTTAGGGTTTGTTTATTTAAGCAAGGTGGTGGTATCACAGATGAATATCATCATGAAAGATATTATGCACAAAAGCGATATTGCCGTATCGGCCTTAATGGATAAGGTTCAAGCTAGAAAGTTATTATTAGACAGTCATTTGCCTATGATTCCTATCATCGATAGTCGGAATCGAGTGATTGGCGCCTATTCTATATAATAAATATTAACAAACTTTAAAATAAGTCGCTCAACTTCACTAAATGAAATTTTAGTGAGATTGGAACAGTGTGCTTAAAATTTAAGTTATTCATTGAATACATTGATTCTAAAAATAAGCTTTAAAATTATTATGTTTATTTTTAAAGTTAAATATCGGCTGAGATATGATAATGAAATTACAAAAAATAGCGTTAGAACTCGCTGCGATTAATTTTAATCGTGACCCATTAAACTTAAATCAATTAATGGAACAGTATCCTATCGCTGATATTGCTCAAGTCTTCGCTGAGCAGTTGGCTAATCAGACCTTGAGCGAAGAGGATGTCTTTGAGCTGGTGCAATTGATGCCAATCGCTCGTCAAGCGGCGCTATTGGGGTATTTTTCTGAGCCTATCAGAGAAAAAGTGGTGGAGAGAATGCCGCTCGAAGCGCTTGCGAAAGTGCTTCAAGTTATGCCCCATGATGAAAGGGCTGACTTATATGCTCACTTGGATGAGACGCGCCAACCGCCGCTACTTGCTCTACTGGATCAACAAGAGCGGCAAGATGTACAACAACTTGCATCCTACCCTCAAGGCTCGGTCGGCTCCATCATGACGACAGATTATGCGACGTTAAACGCCGATGATGATGTGCAGCAGGCGATTGCGCGTTTACGTGAAATGGCCAACGAGAGGGAAACCATCTATCAAGCGTATGTGATTGATAAACAGAATCGCTTACTTGGTACACTTTCGCTTAAGGATTTAGTGCTGGCACAACCGACCTCGCTTGTCTCTGACATCATGACCAAAGAGACAGTGTTTGTTCGAGCCGATGAAGATCAAGAGTGTGCAGCGCAAGCCATCAGTAAATACGATTTACTTGCGGTGCCTGTTTTTGATGATCAATTCCGTTTGGTCGGTATTGTGACTTATGACGATGCGATGGACGTGGCCGAGCAGCAAGCGGATATGGATTTTCATAAAGTCGCTGCGGTTGGTTTTACCGGTAACCTTAAAGAAGCCAGCGTATGGCTAATGTACAAGAAACGTGTGTTTTGGCTGGTGTTGTTAGTCTTTGGTAACCTTTTTTCTGGTGCCGGTATTGCGTACTTTGAGGAGACGATTCAAACCTATGTCGCCTTGGTCTTCTTCTTACCACTGTTGATTGATAGCGGCGGTAATGCAGGATCCCAGTCAGCAACGTTGATGGTTCGAGCCTTAGCCACTGGTGAAGTGGTGATGAAAGATTGGCTATCCATGTTGGTGCGAGAGTTAGGGATTGCGGCGTTATTAGGGGCAACAATGGCCATTGCTGTCTCTTTATTGGGTTTTTGGCGAGGCGGCAGTGATATCGCTTTCGTCGTTGCGGTAACGATGCAAATTGTGGTGATTATTGGCTGTATTGTTGGAATGCTCCTTCCGTTCATTCTGAATAAGTTTAAGCTCGATCCTGCGTCAGCCAGTGCTCCGTTGATCACGACCATTGCGGATTCTATCGGGGTGATCATCTATTTCAGCGTTGCTACCATGGTGTTGGATTTTCCACCAGTGACGTAAGCCACTCATCTGGCAGTGAGATCTACTGGTTGGAGTGTGAAATAAGCCCAACGGTCAAAAGCTTTCTCTATTTTTGGGAAAGCTTTTTTTATGAATAAGGCTCATATGCTCGATTTAATTGGCAGACGAACGATCAGCCGAACTGGTTGGCGGGCTATACTGCACCTCACTGAAATCCATATTGGGGAACAAAAATGCGGCTTCGGAGCGAATTTGCTCGGCGCGGCTTTCGTCACCAATACCTTGGTAAGCCAAGATCAGATTATTGTAAAAAGCAGGACGCGGTTTATGTTTTATGATGGCCAATGACCAGTCGATGTATGGCGTAATCAATTTAGGATCTTGATTATACAGGCCAATGTTGAGGTAAGTGCTGTAGACATCCCAATCAAAACGGTCTTTCCAAACCACAGGGTTCGTCACCCTTTGTAGGATATCCGGGTTCTTGGGTTGAGATTTCTCAAATTGGGTAAGCACGTAATTACTGTGCAGTGCGCTGAGCATATAAAAGCCAGTCAAAATCGGCACTACTAAACTCAATACTCGAAACAGGGATTTACTGATAAGGCCAAAAGGGGCCGAACGGTATTTAGCCACGCGTTGATCAACCCAAAAAAGCAGAATAATGAAGGTTATCCAATGAATGGCAGAATGGTAAAATGGGTATTCGAGTTGGCTGTGCAACACGATAGGAATGAAAAGGGCGAACATCGCAAGCCTAGTCCCTTTCTTTGCCGAATACATCCGCATGAGCACGAAAAGCATGGCCAGTGTGATCCCTAGCACAGGTAACAAACCGCCTTCCACCGCCCAGAATAGTAATTCATTATGAGGATGATCCATCGACGCCAACCCCGGTTGGTAGCTAGGGTTTAATTGGTGTTGCCTTGCGGTATAAAGCAAATATTCAGATTCAAACCTGCCATAACCATAACCCGTGAAGGGTTTTTCTATGACCATATCGATAGTTTGAGGAAAGGTATAACGGCGAGGGCTCTCTAAATCAGCCTTATTCTCTAGAAAATCGCCCGTGCCTTGGGAATAGACAGCGACAAACCCTAAAGCAATACCCAATAGCGTCGCAGCGCTCCATCCCCAAAATCGTTTAGGCGTCGAAAATTTAAATAGGTAAGGCAGAACAAAAAGTGTTCCGAGTATCGCGCCAATCCAACCAGTGCGCGAGGCTAATATCACCAACAACGGCGCAGTGAGCAGTGGAGTGACATAAAGTAGGCTCACTTCGCTGAGATGCTGATTGTATTTCTTCGGTTGACGAGCCAGTAAATAGCCAGATATAACCAGCCCTGTCGCGAGAAAGCTCGCCATCACATTCGGTTGCTGAAAAATGCCGTAAGGGCGGTTGATAAGAGAGTTGTAGCCAAAAATATTCTCGGGTGAAAGCAAAAAGTATTGATACAGACCAAATAGGGCTTCAATCAATGCCGCGAGTACGATAAACCAGAGCAATCGCTGCTTATGTTTGTTGCTAAAACGAAATTGTTGCAGCAATACAAAAAAAAGCAGCCCAGTCCATAACCCGAGCATTCGACTCAGCGATGCGTCAATTTGAGCATTCGTGTAAAGCAGCGGAACCGTCATGATGGTACAACTGATAAAAAGACCGATGGTCAGTTTGGAATAGCGTAACCTACGGTTAGATGCGAGTTGATACAGACCTAATGAGAGCGTAAAACTAAGGGCAAGCCAAGTGGTTGGATTAAAAGATAAAGCCAGACCTGAGCCACCAGGGTTGGGCATAAAAAAATGCATTGCCAGTAAATAGAGAATGCCAATCGAAAGCAAAAAGGGTTTGTTTAAGGGGATGGCGGGTGTTTGTGCTTCAAGTTGTGTACCGCTTAGATGCAATGTTGCCATAGGTCTCGCGTTCCAATTAAAAGAAACCAGCAACCACTTGCTGGTTTCTTTACTTTACCGTTTTTTTCTATTTCAACATAGGCTTAAGAAAGCGTGCTGTGTGTGAACCTTCGATCTGCGCCACATCTTCGGGCGTTCCTTGAGCAATAATTTCGCCGCCGCCTTGTCCGCCTTCTGGCCCTAAATCGATCACCCAGTCTGCGGTTTTAATCACATCTAAGTTGTGTTCAATCACCACCACGGTATTGCCGTGGTCGCGTAAGCGATGCAGTACGATCAATAGCTGTTGGATATCATGGAAGTGCAAGCCAGTCGTTGGCTCATCCAAAATGTACAAGGTTTTCCCTGTATCGCGTTTTGATAGTTCACGAGCCAGTTTGACGCGTTGAGCTTCGCCCCCTGACAAAGTCGTCGCCGCTTGTCCGAGGCGTATGTAGGATAAACCCACGTCAATCAAGGTCTTGAGTTTGCGAGCGATCATCGGTACGGGCTCAAAAAAAGCGTAAGCATCTTCGACGGTCATCTCCAACACTTCATCAATCGCTTTGCCTTTGTAGCGGACTTCCAATGTTTCACGATTATAGCGTTTACCCTTACACACATCGCATGGCACGTAAACATCGGGTAAAAAGTGCATCTCAACCTTAATCACACCATCACCTTGGCATGCTTCGCAGCGTCCACCACGTACGTTAAAGCTAAAACGACCCGGTTTATAGCCCCGAGATCGAGACTCTTGAGTGCCCGAGAATAGCTCGCGGATCGGCGTAAAAATGCCTGTATAGGTGGCTGGGTTTGAACGGGGAGTTCGGCCTATCGGGCTCTGGTCAATGTCGATGACCTTATCAAAATGCTCTAACCCTTTGATTTTTTGATATGGAGCAGGCGTTGCTGTGGTGGCTCCATTTAAGGCCGTATGAGCAATTTTAAAAAAGGTATCATTAATTAAGGTTGATTTACCGGAGCCTGAAACCCCTGTTACGCAGCTAAATAAGCCAACAGGAATCGATAAATCAACCGTCTTGAGGTTGTTACCCGATGCGCCGATAAGCTCCACCGTTTTCTTGGGATCTCTTGGGGTACGCACGGTAGGAATCGCAATTTTTTTCGCGCCGCTCAGGTACTGTCCCGTGAGCGAATTAGGGTTGGAAATTATGTCATTCACATTCCCTTCTGCGACGACTTGCCCACCATGCACACCAGCGCCGGGGCCAATATCAATTACATGATCCGCCATACGAATCGCGTCTTCGTCATGCTCTACAACTAATACCGTGTTGCCTAGATCGCGCAAATGCGTGAGCGTTTTTAATAGCCGTTCGTTATCACGCTGGTGGAGCCCAATCGATGGCTCATCTAAGACGTACATTACCCCAACGAGTCCAGCGCCAATTTGGCTCGCTAAGCGAATCCGTTGTGCTTCGCCTCCTGATAGGGTTTCAGCACTCCGAGAAAGGTTGAGATAATTCAACCCAACGTTGACGAGGAAATGCAAACGGTCATTGATCTCTTTCATTACTTTTTCAGCAATTTGTGCTCGTTGGCCTTCTAAATCAAGAGATTGGAAAAATTGCAAGGCATCGGCAATGCTCAGTTCCACCACTTCCGGGAGCGCGGTGTCATTGATAAATACGTTGCGAGCTTCGATGCGTAAACGGGTGCCATTACAACTGGTACAAGGCTTAGTCGAGATGTATTTCACCAAATCTTCACGGACAGAGTTAGATTCTGTATCGCGATAACGACGTTCAAGTGTATTGAGAATGCCTTCAAACGGATGGCGTTTAACCCGAATATCACCACGATCATTAATGTAGTTAAACTCAATCTCAGTTTTCCCCGAGCCTTTCAAGATGATTTCCTGAACCTTTTTAGGCAGTTTGTTAAATGGGGTATGTAAATCAAAATCATAATGCGCAGCGAGTGACGTGAGCATCTGGAAGTAGTAGTAATTTTTCTGATCCCAGCCACGAATCGCTCCTTGCGCGAGGCTGAGTTGGCTATCTTGGATAACGCGTTCAGGGTCAAAATATTGTTGTACGCCTAAACCATCACAGGTGTGGCATGCGCCCGCTGGGTTATTAAATGAAAACAGCCGAGGCTCTAACTCCTGCATACTGTAGCCACAGTGTGGACAAGCAAAATTGGCTGAGAATACAATTTGTTCGCCTTTACCATCCATGTCAGTAACCACAGCAATACCGCCTGACAACTCGAGCGCTGTCTCAAAGGATTCGGCTAGGCGTTGCTGTAGGTCAGGACGAACTTTGAAGCGATCAACCACCACTTCAATGGTGTGCTTTTTGTGTAGTTCAAGGGTTGGTGGATCAGTCAGATCGCACGTTTCACCATCAATACGGGCGCGGATAAAACCTTGCGCGGCCAGGTTTTCCAGCGTTTTAACGTGTTCACCTTTGCGCTCTTTCACAATCGGTGCAAGCAGCATCAGTTTTGAACCTTCAGCTAATTCCAACACCTTATCAACCATTTGGCTGATGGTTTGAGCGCGAAGTGGAACTTTGTGCTCAGGACAGCGCGGCTCACCGACTCGCGCATAAAGCAGGCGCAAATAGTCATAAACTTCGGTAATGGTGCCAACCGTAGAACGAGGGTTATGCGAGGTTGATTTTTGTTCAATAGAGATAGCTGGTGAAAGACCTTCAATATGGTCAACATCCGGTTTTTCCATCAAAGATAAAAATTGGCGTGCATAGGCAGACAGCGATTCAACATAGCGGCGTTGGCCCTCTGCGTAGAGTGTATCAAAGGCGAGAGATGACTTCCCCGAGCCTGATAGCCCTGTAATCACTGTTAATTTATCGCGTGGAATGGTCAGGTTGATATTTTTCAGGTTGTGGGTTCGAGCGCCCCTAACTTCAATTTTGTCCATCATCTAGGCTCTATGTAACACAAGTTAGGCAAGTATTGCATAGTGTGAGTTTTGTGCAAATAGACACTGGATAAAAAAACAGTAAATAAAAACCACGGAACTTGCCGTGGTTTTTATTGGGGAGGCGCTAGGTTACTAACGCACTAGGTGACTAACGCATTAGCTTACTTAAGCTTTATGAGTCGAATGTTTATCCAACGCGACTTTTTGTTCGTTCTTTTTGTACATGTTTTCAAAGCAGTAGTTAGTGGCTTCGATATAGCCTTCTACGCTACCGCAGTCAAAGCGTTGGCCTTTGAATTTATACGCCAATACACAGCCTGATTGCGCTTGTTTGAGTAGCGCGTCGGTAATTTGAATTTCGCCACCTTTACCCGGCTCTGTTTGCTCAATCAGATCAAAAATATCTGGGGTTAAAATGTAGCGACCAATGATGGCTAAATTGCTTGGTGCGGTGCCTGGTTCTGGTTTTTCAACCATGTCATCCACTCGGAACAGATCGTCTTTGATCATTTCACCGGAAATAACACCGTATTTATGTGTTTCATTTTCAGGCACTTCTTGAACGGCAACAATTGAGCAGCGGAACTGTTTATACAGAGCGACCATTTGTGCCAAAACCCCTTTTTCTTGATTGACACATAAGTCATCGGCCAGCACCACCGCAAAAGGTTCATCGCCGACTAACTCTCGACCCGTTAAAATCGCATGGCCTAAACCTTTCATTTCACGTTGGCGAATGTAGGTGAAGTTGGCGGTATCAATGATTTCACGAATATCAACCAGTAGCTCTTCTTTGTTGGTGCCACTAATTTGATGCTCTAACTCATAGTTTTTATCGAAGTGATCCATGATCGAGTGTTTTCCACGCCCAGTCACAATACACATCCCGGTCATTCCGGCTTGAATCGCCTCTTCAACACCATATTCGATCAAGGGTTTATTGACGACTGGCATCATCTCTTTGGGCATTGATTTTGTCGCTGGAAGAAAACGTGTACCGTAGCCAGCGGCTGGGAATAGGCATTTTTTGATCATGCTATAACCTTATTTTTATTTGAATTGTTAATTGATGGCGCAACCTTATCATGCTTTATGAAACGCTATCACCACTAAAGCGGTGAACTCAGTTAAATTCTGCGTGAAAGCACATAATTAAGACAGAATATTTTGATTGGCCCACGCAATCGCTTGGACCCTATTTTTGACCGATAGCTTTTTGAATATTTGGTAGAGATGTGATTTGACCGTGAATTCACTGATGAATAAATCTTCCGACATTTGGTTATTCGATGCGCCAGTTTGTAAGCAGCGGAGGATCTGTATTTCGCGGGCGGTTAAGTCTGTAATCACTTGAGCAGTATGGGACTCAAACGCGTAGCGATAGTAGTGCAGTAACTGACTTACAGCGTGTCTGGGTAGCCAATTTTGTCCATTAATGATTTCGCCAAGCCCGAATGCAATTTTATCTAAGGTGTCATTTTTATAAAATAGCCCTTTTAAATGGCCAAAGGTTAATAAGTCATTAGTGGTTAATCTTTGCAACACATTGATGAGGATCGTTTCATGATGCTGACTGTTTAATGGGCAGTTTCCCAAGCGTCGTTGCAACTGCGCATAATCGGCATGGTCAATCATCAATATTTTGTGTTTATCTGAACAATATGTTTGGCGCAAGGTTTCGGGCTCAATTTTAGGAATGGGCAGCCCAAGCCGATCGGTTAAATGGTCAATATAAGGGTGTTCTTGCTCTTTATCTAAACAGAGAAAGTAAATGGTGCGGGTATAGTTTGCTTTTCTCATGGTCACTTCCTTTTGACGAGAATGTTAGACAACTGTCTAGAAAATGACGGAAATTAGGTTATAAAGCCAACGAGATAAATAAAATTGCGCTTAGTTTCATATAGTAAGGTAACTGAGTGTTTTGTCATTCTTAAATTAGAGGTAGTGGTTCTAAAAAATAGGAAATTGAGCAAGATTGTGAGATGAATTTTGACAACTATTTCTGTGAAGATTTGTGCCTCGCATAAAGCGTGGTATCCTAGTCAGCTATTTAAAGAACACTCATGATGGAAGACGGAGCAAAACATGGCAAGCCGTGGAGTAAATAAAGTTATTTTAGTGGGTAACCTAGGTAACGACCCAGAAATTCGTTATATGCCTGGTGGCGCTGCTGTGGCAAATATCACCATTGCAACGTCAGATTCATGGCGTGATAAAGCAACTGGCGAGCAACGCGAAAAAACCGAATGGCACCGTGTTGCGCTGTTTGGCAAATTAGCCGAAGTTGCTGGTGAATACTTACGTAAAGGTTCACAAGTGTACATTGAAGGTCAGCTACAAACTCGTAAGTGGCAAGATCAAAGCGGACAAGATCGTTATACCACCGAAGTTGTCGTACAAGGTTTTAATGGTGTGATGCAAATGTTGGGTGGCCGTGCTCAAGGTGGTGCTCCAGCGCAAGGTGGAATGCCACAACAACAGCAACAAGGTGGCGGATGGGGGCAACCTCAGCAGCCTGCGATGCAAAAGCAACCACAGCAACAGCAGTCAGCTCCTCAACAGGCTCAACCTCAGTATAATGAACCACCAATGGATTTTGATGACGACATCCCATTCTAAACGTTCGAATGTCGAAAAAAGCCGCGAAAACCGCGGCTTTTTTATATAGTTATCACTATTAGCATTTTCTTATTTGTCAGCACAGCTTAGTGATCGACAAAGTTTACGTTGAAAAGGAATTCAGCATTCATGCGGTATACACCAACACTGAAACTGAGTACTCGGTTAGTGGCTTTTGTTACGCTTATCGTAACCAGTGCAATGTTCATTTTGTTTATTGGTGGAACTTTGTCTTTTCAACGGCTTGGACAAGAATATCTCAATCACTACCTAGCAGGAATTGTGGAGGTGGTCGATAAAGAAATAGAAGATCCTGATGCCGCTTATTCATTGCAACGTTGGATGCCCAAAATGTTGCAAGCCAGTAGCATTGTTGAAATGCAGCTCTCTTCACCAGCTGGCGTTATTTACCGTTTTAAAGATACCTCGTCCAAAGTCGACCCTGCCCGTTTGTACCATATTGATATTATCCTTGAACGTAATCCAGGCTACAGCATCAGCTTTAAAGCAGTTCCGCCCTATCTCAGTTATAGCTACTCATTGGGTGCTATGTGGTCTATTACGTTGGCAGTTGGTCTTATCGTGTTTTGTTTGATTCGTGGGGTAAAGTGGCTTAAAGAGCAATTGTTGGGATCTGAGTTGTTGGAGGAGCGAGGGCGAATGATTCTCGCTGGTCGAGTGGAGCAGTACGCCAAAGGTGATCACCGCGAGTGGCCTTATACGGCGAGTGAGGCGCTTGATGTCCTGATTGATGAGCTGCAAGATGCTCGTCAAGAGCGCAGCCGCTTTGATACTTTCATCCGGACCCAAACCTTCTTAGATAAATTGACGGGTACGGCCAACCGTGTCCTTTTTGATAGCAAATTGGAATCAGCCTTGTTAGAAAATGGCGCGCGTGGTGGCGTTTTGTTAGTGCGTATCGATGATTGGGATTCTCTGTGCGAAGAAAATGATAAAAAAGCAGCGGATGATCTCGTTGTGGAAGTCGGGGAGAACATCTCCAACGTCATACAGCGTTACCCAGATGTGATTTTATCTCGCTATTACGATACCGATTTTGCCATTTTTGTGCCGCACCAAGGGGTAAAAGAGGTCGCTTCTATTGCTACACAATGTTTGAAGCTTTTAGCGCGCATATCGCCTCCTGAGCCGCTCGATAAAGAAAACTGGTGCCATATAGGTATCAGTATGTACAGCGAAGGCGAGCGGCGTGGTCGAGTGTTGGATGAGGCAGAAACGGCCTTAAAAAGTGCTCAGTTACAGCGAGTGAATACGTGGAGCCGCTTTAAAAAGAGTACTTTTTTCCAAGAGGAACGCGGCAGTGTGCGTTGGCGAACTTTGTTTGATCAGGTGCTGACGCCTGAGAAAATAATTTTATTCCGTCAACCTTGCTATTTGCTTGAAAAGACGAATGATTTAGTATGGCTGCACGATGAGTTGTTTGCGCGTATTGATGATCCAGAACAAGGTGTTATAAAAGCCTCTCGCTTTCATTCAGCCTTAGAAACGGTGGGTTATGAAATGGTAATGGATCGAGCCGTATTGCTTAAAGTCGTTCGTTTGCTTAAAAGCTCTGAAGTTAAGGTCAATGTGTCAGTGAACTTGCATGTGATTCCATTCGCCGATAAGCAGTATTTTAAGTGGTTCCGGCATGAATTGTTGCAACTTACCTCGAGTAGCCGATCGCAGCTCTCCTTTGAGTTTCCTGAAGGCCGATTAGTGCAACATCTCGATTATATGCGCCCCGTTATTAAGATGATCTCCGGCCTCGGTGCTAAGGTAATCGTAGGGCAGGCGGGCAGAACCATTGTCAGCACTCACTACATAAAAGATCTTAAGATTGATTTCCTGAAATTGCACCGCAGCTTGATGAAGAAAATCGATCAGCGGCATGAGAATCAACTGTTTGTTCGTAGCATGCTTGGTGCTTGTGGTGGTACTCAGACTCAAGTTATTGCGGTCGGTGTCGAAACAGAGCAAGAGTGGCAAACGCTAAAAAACCTAGGCATTCATGGTGGGCAAGGCCGACTGTTTGAAGAAGAACAGCCTTTGTTACCTGAGAAAATAATTAGCCCTAGCGTGACCTTAGGGCGAAGAAATCGTTGGCGTAAAAAATAAAAGCGAACCTATATGAATCTTCAGTCACTGATTGATAAATTAAAACCATCTAAAGCGACGTTGCGGCAATTGTTCGTTGTCGTAAGGCCTGATGCTCTCTATTTCTCGGCTTTGGATGATGCGGTTTTGCCGACAGAGATCCCGCTGAATGGAGAGACCTGGCAACAGGTACTCTTTCACGCACTCAAACCGCTCAACATTAAGGGTACGGTAATTAACCTTGTCCTCCACGCTCATTTTTATCAAACTTATCAAATAGAAAAACCGCAGTTACCCAAACAAGAGTGGTCAGTCGCCCTGCCATTTTTATTGAAAGATCTGGTGACAGAGAAAGTCACTGACATCATCGCTGATGCTTTTCCGTTACCCGCAGATAATAAAATTCAAGCCTACGTGGTCTCAAAACGCACGGTATTGGAAGTGGCGTCGCAACTGAGTGCGATGGGTTTAGAGTTAGGCAAAGTCATTCCCGAAGATGAAGTGTGGGCGAGAAGTGCCGGTGATCTTGAGCATTTTTTGCTGCTACAGCGCAGTAAAAACAGCAGTTTTAAGTTTGACGCATTTGTGGACCAAAAATGCTGTTTTCAACGCACAATGAGAGGTGTTGTCTCTCCCATTACTGGTGTCGCCAGCTCGGTTTTACAGCTCGATGGCTTAGCGTTAGAACTGCAACGTTCGATCGATTACCTTTCCTCGCAGCTTAAAGGGGCCTCATTACATCAGCTAAAAGTGCTGTGTGATGAAGAAGCGCAGCAAGAGTTGGTCGATGCATTAAATGAACGTCTAAATGTCAAAGTTTCCCTGCTTGATGAGCGGTTACCGAGTTCGGCTCATCTGCTGGTGGAGCAAGTGACTCGCATTGACGATTCAATGCTCAACTTATACCCGGCGCATCTTAAGCCGAAGAAAGAGTATTTTTCACTCTCCATGGTCTGCGCGATTTGGGGCATTGTCGCTTTAGTGATGCTATTGGCCTATGCCAGTTATCAATGGCAAAATAGTCAATTGCAACAGCAGCTACAAGCTAAACAAGCGCAAAATAAAGCCCTTGCTGCTGAATTAGAAACGACCAAACAGAAAGTTGATAAGCATAAGCCATCGGTTGAAAAAATGGCGGCGATTGAGCGTTTGAAGCAGCAAATTAAGGGCAAACAAGCCACATTGGATTCGATTAATGAGTTTGACCAATCACAACAGGTCGGTTACTCAGGAGTCATGCGTTCGCTAGCCACACTCAGCCGTGATGATATTTCATTAACGACCATTACCATTCAACATGAGCAGCTCGATTTGCAAGGCTTAGCCAGAGAGGCGAAAGATATTCCAAACTGGTTAAGTCAGTTTAAAAGCGAACTGAACCTAATGGGGCGTAGTTTTGGAAAGTTAAAAATTGCGCGCAATGAGCAAGGCATTCTCATCTTTGAGCTTAAAACTAAAGCGGAGGATAGCCAATGAATTGGCAGAGCATCAGCAACAAATTCTTAGCCATCAGTTCGCGTGAAAAAATGTTGATCGCCCTGTGTGGCTTAGTGGTGATTACACTGCTCTTGTTTAGCTTGTTACTCGAGCCTGCGATGAAATCGGTGGCGGCTAATCGGCTACAGCTTCAGTCTGTTGAGCAGATGAACCAGCGAATGCAAGGTGAAATTCTGTTATTGACTGCTAAGCTTAATAAAGATCCGAATCAAGAGATCAATCTAGAATTCAAACAGTTAATGGCGCAGAGCCAAACTCTCTCGCTTGAGCTGGCAGCATTGGTTGATTCACTGATTACACCCGCAAAGATGGCGCAATTGCTTGAAAGTGTGTTGGCAACCAGCCCAGAGTTGACGTTGGTCTCCATGGAGTCATTAGCAGCAGAGCCAATTGCAAATAACAACCAATCATCTGAATATTCAGGCTATTATGTTCATCCTGTGAGATTGGAGTTCACCGGTAATTACTTCGCGATATTGAATTATTTGACCAATTTAGAAAGTTTACCGATGAAGTATTATTGGCGTCATTTCCAATACAAGGTAGAAAATTACCCCCAAGCCAGAGTCATTATGGAAGTGTACACATTAGGCATTAGACAGGAGTTTATTGGTGGTTAGATCCGTTTTTTCACTGCTGTTGATGTGTGTTGTATGCAGTAGTTGGGCAGCGCAAGATCCTACCGCGCCATTAGGTTGGGCGAGTGAGAGCGCATCACCTGTCAATAAGATAGAGAGTTACCCGCTACCTAGGTTGCAAAGTATTGTATGCCAACAAACCATACCTTGTGTGGCAGTGCTTAACGATCAAGTGGTTGGCATCGGAGAGTCGCTATTTGGCTACACAGTAGAAGCCATTGAGCCACAGCAAGTGACCCTTTCTCGCAGAGGAAAGATGTGGGATTTAAGCCTCTTTTCTCTGGACATCAAGCAGTAAGGTATAGAAATCGTATGCGTAAAATCGTATTAGGCGTAGTCATCGTATCCTTAATGGGCTGTTCTATGGGACATCGCGATCCAGTTGAGATGAAACAGTCTTTGAATCAGGCGATTAATGAAGCCAACAGCCGAAATCTAGCCGTTCTACCGGCCTCCGTAGAAGCTGACTTGATGCCTGACATTGAGGGAATCACAGCGCGCAGTCAAGAAACGGTTAAACGCTTTCGTATCCAAGCTGATAATGTGGATGCAAGGGTATTTTTTGCCAGTTTAGTGAAAGGAACTGAGTTTAGTGCCGCCATCCACCCTGAAGTTACTGGAAGTGTAACGGTAAATCTAACCGACGTGACTTTGGATGATGTATTGGCCGTTGTTCGTGACATGTATGGCTATGAAATTATCAAAAAGGGCAAAGTGATTCAGGTTTACCCGTCAGGCCTGCGTACGGTGACTATCCCGGTCGATTATTTACAACTTAAACGTACGGGCCGTTCTTTAACTTCCATCACCACCGGTACGATCACTAATACGGATACCGGTTCTAGTTCTTCGAGTAGTTCTAGCTCAAATTCCAGTTCGAATTCCAATTCGAGTAACTCATCCAGTAATTCGAAAGGTGGGACTGAAATTGAAACCACCAGTGAAAGCGATTTCTGGCCGCAGCTTGAAAAAGCCGTTGCACAACTGATTGGTTCGGGCAAAGGTCAAAGTGTGGTCGTCACGCCACAAGCCAGTGTCATTACGATTCGCGCTTACCCCGATGAAATTCGCGAAGTGCGTAACTTCCTTGGCATTTCTCAGCAACGTCTGCAGCGACAAGTGATCCTTGAAGCGAAAATTTTAGAAGTCACCTTGAGCGATGGTTACCAGCAAGGGATCAATTGGTCAAATATGTCCTTTGGCAATGGTGATGTTGTGATTGATAAAGTCGGTAGTGCGGCTTCGTTACTGCCGGGGATGGATGCGATTGGCACTCTGTTGCAAGGCCAAACCAATGTCACCATTTCAGATGGTAGCTTTAAAGCAGTGCTTAACTTCATGGGAACTCAAGGGGATTTGAATGTCCTATCCAGTCCAAGAGTCACCGCGGCTAATAACCAAAAAGCGGTGATCAAAGTCGGCACCGATGAATACTATGTCACTGATGTAACGGGTGTGGTTGGCAATGGCGATAACTCCAATGTTGCACCGGATATCCAACTCACGCCTTTTTTCTCGGGTATCTCGCTCGACGTGACGCCACAAATTGATGACCAAGGCAATGTGCTATTGCACGTGCACCCTGCTGTGATTGAAGTCGACGAGCAGAAGAAACAAATTGAATATGCAGGCAACCAAATTGTGTTGCCATTAGCGCGCAGTACGATCCGCGAATCAGACTCGGTGATCCGCGCGCAAGATGGTGATGTGGTGGTGATTGGTGGATTAATGAAATCCAACACCTCTAATCAAGTATCTAAAGTCCCTTTTTTGGGAGATTTACCCGGTTTAGGATATCTGTTTCGTAACACCTCTGAGCTGACTGAGAAAACCGAATTGGTGATTTTGCTTAAACCAACCGTTGTGGGTGTTAATACGTGGCAAAAAGAGCTCGAACGCTCGCGTGAACTACTGCAGGAGTGGTTCCCAGACGAAGAATAAACAGCATGTATCTTGAGCACTTTGGTTTTGACCAACTGCCTTTTCATCTCACGCCTAACACGTCACTGTTTTTAGGCTTAGCGCCACATTACGAGGCGATTCAAACCGTGAGTGCCGCCATTGATTTAGGCGAAGGGGTGATCAAAATAACCGGAGAAGTAGGGACCGGAAAAACCATGGTGTGTCGCATGTTGATCAATCATTTACACGATCATATTGCACTGATTTACTTACCCAACCCAGCGCTTAATGGTCGAGAACTTCGCCAAGCTGTCGCCAGCGAACTAGGCCTTAATAAGCAAGATGATGCGGATATTGTTGATCGTATTCAGCGGCAATTGATTGCGCTAAAGCAGCAGGGGAAACGAGTTGTCGCGATTGTTGATGAAGCACAAGCGTTACCAGACGATGCATTAGAAGTGCTGCGTTTATTCGGCAATTTAGAAACAGAATACACAAAGTTGTTGCAACTGGTGTTGATTGGCCAACCAGAGCTCGATGAGCGTTTAGCGCAGCACCATCTGCGCCAATTTCGTCAACGAATTACTTTTAGCGCTTATCTGCGGCCGCTCTCTTTAGATGAAACAGTCGCTTATATCGAGAGCCGCTTGAGCAAAGCCGGAGGTGATGCGCAACTGTTTAATCTTGAACAGAAAAAAGCGTTGTGGCGAGCCAGTTATGGTACCCCTCGTTTGATTAACCAAGTGTGTCACAAAGCCCTGTTGCTGGCTTTTACGCAAAACGACAGCACGATTCGCAATCAGCACCTATTTACAGCGATTCACGATACGTTTGATACCTGTAAGCCTAAGTTTAAACGCCCTTTTATGTGGGGATGGAGTCAATCATGAGTGCGATGAACGATGCACTATCAAAACTGGCACAAGCGCAACGCCAATCGGTGGTGAACTTGCAACCAGCGCAAGTTGCGAAAGTAAAACGCAGCCGCGCTTGGTTGTGGATGGTAGCCGGGTTTGCTGCCAGCTTAGCAGTCGGTGGATGGGCGGTGTCACAGCAGCAAGCTATGGTTGACCAAGCTATGGTCAGTCAAACAGTGGTCAGTCAAACACTGGCCAATCAAGCAATAGTGAATGAACCTGAGAGCCTGTTGTTAGAGGTTGATGAGCGAAGCTCTTCGCCTGCGCTTGTTTCCCCAACCACCAAAATTGTCACGGAGCATCGCCCCGTTTATCAAACTGCCGTTGTTGCAGTGGACAAAAAAACGGCAAATTCAGTGACGCCCACAGTGACGGTTAAACAGGATTCGGCCTTAGCCAATCAACAGCCGTTGCATTCTAACCGTGCGGTCGCGCTCGGTGCTGAAAGTGACCAAGAAATCTCAAGTGTTTTGATTGAACAAGTGGATTTGACGCCAGAGCAACTGGCGGTAAAAGCAATGAGCCGCGCTGATAAAGCCGTGGACAGTAATGAGCTCAAAGAGGCACTGGATGCGTACAGTGAAGTGCTACGCTTTACCCCAGAAAATGAACTCGCCCGTCAAAAATTATCCGCGCTCTATTACGGCAAAGGTGATGCACGCAAAGCTTTTGAGATCTTGCAAAGTGGTATTAAGCTCAATCATAACGGAGAAGGCTTACGGATTGCGTTAGCCAAACTACTGATCAAAGAGAAGCAGAGTGAAGCGGCGTTAACCCCTCTAGTTCATTTACCTGACAATGCTTCGATAGATTATCTCTCGCTAAGAGCAGCTTTGGCACAAAAAGCCAAGCAAGATTCACTCGCATTAGAAAGCTATCAACGCTTAGTCAAGCTTGATGCTGAGAACGCACGCTGGTGGTTAGGGCTTGCGATAGCACAAGAGCGTACGATGGATTTTCAGGCGGCCAAATATACCTACCAACAAGCGCTTGCGAAAGTTGGCCTCTCGAGTCAGTCACAACTGTTTATTCGTGATCGCCTAGTCGTACTAAGCAGTTTAGAGGAGAGTGCGAGTGCAAATTAAGCTACGAAAACGCTTAGGTGATCTGCTGGTTGAAGAAGGGATTATCACTGAAAATCAAGTGGAACAAGCGCTCGCTGCGCAAAAGCGCAGTGGACGTAAACTGGGTGACACGCTGATCGAACTCGGCTTTTTGTCAGAGCAGCAGATGCTGAGCTTCTTATCGCAGCAACTTTCGCTGCCGCTGATCGATCTCAGCCGAGCCAATGTCGATATTGATGCAGTGCAGATCCTCCCGGAAGTGCATGCACGCCGTTTACGCGCCTTAATCATTGGCAAAAATGGCGACACGCTGCGCATCGCAATGAGTGATCCGGCGGATCTGTTTGCTCAAGAATCTCTGCTCACTCAATTACCCCAATACAGTTTTGAATTTGTTATTGCTCCAGAAAAACAATTGGTTGAAGGGTTTGATCGTTACTATCGCCGCACCAAAGAGATTGCGTCTTTTGCCGAGCAGCTACAACTGGAACACCAAGGCAATACCGCTTTTGATTTCGATATCGGTGATGATGACAGCGATGAAGTGACCGTTGTTAAGCTCATCAACTCTCTATTTGAAGATGCGATTCAGGTTGGGGCGTCTGATATTCATATCGAACCTGATGCCAACGTATTGCGTTTGCGCCAGCGGATTGATGGGGTATTACACGAAACCCTACTCAATGAAACCAACATCGCTTCGGCTTTAGTACTGCGTTTAAAATTGATGGCCAATCTTGATATCTCAGAAAAACGCCTCCCACAAGATGGCCGTTTTAATATCCGAGCCAAAGGCCAATCGGTCGATATTCGTATGTCGACCATGCCAGTACAATACGGTGAGTCGGTGGTGATGCGTTTGCTCAACCAATCATCCGGAGTTCGTAAACTGGAAGAGTCAGGTATTCCTGATGATATTTTACAGCGTTTACGTCATCAACTTAAACGTCCACACGGCATGATCTTAGTGACCGGCCCAACCGGATCAGGGAAAACGACGACGCTGTACGGCGCGTTATCAGAGCTCAATGTTCCCGGTAAAAAAATCATTACCGCAGAAGATCCGGTTGAGTACCGATTGCCACGCATCAGCCAAGTGCAGATCAACCCTAAAATTGACCTTGATTTCTCAACGGTGCTGAGAACCTTTTTGCGTCAAGACCCGGACATTATTCTAGTCGGGGAGATGCGCGATCAAGAAACCGTTGAAATTGGTTTGCGCGCGGCCTTAACCGGCCACTTAGTGTTGAGCACCTTACACACCAATGATGCGGTTGATAGCGCCTTGCGCATGATGGACATGGGCGCGCCGGGTTATTTAGTGGCCAGCGCCGTGCGGGCGGTGGTTGCCCAACGTTTAGTGCGTAAAGTGTGCCCCGATTGTAAAGCGGTGGATGAGGTTGATGAAGCGCGCAAACAGTGGCTGACGGTGCGTTTCCCAAATCAAGTTGAAGCGGCTTTTACACGTGGGCGTGGGTGCCAGAACTGCAATTTGACGGGGTACCGTGGGCGAATTGGGGTTTTTGAAATGCTAGAACTTGAACACGAGATGATGGATGCACTGCGCGCCAACGATGCGGTTAGTTTTGCGCAAGCCGCTCGTCAGTCGAAGCAGTACAAACCGCTGCTAGCTTCGGCGATGGAGTTGGCGCTACAAGGGGTTGTCAGTTTAGATGAAGTGATGAGCTTAGGTGAAGGTGATTCATCCGGCATCATTCAAGCCATCTATCTATAGTTAAGGTTACTCATGCCAACGTATCGTTATCAGGGTCGAAATTTAGATGGTAGCAAAACCTCGGGGCATGTTGATGCCCCGACAGAAGAGCTCGCGGCGGAAGCGCTATTTAACAAAGGCGTGATTCCGACCTTAATTTCGTCAGACCAAGGGGCTGATTTTTCGATTGATTGGAAATCGCTGTTTACCCCAAGTGTGCCACTTGAGGTGTTGGTAATCTTCTGTCGTCAGCTTTACAGCTTGACCAAGGCGGGAGTGCCGCTGCTGCGCTCGATGAAAGGACTTATCCAAAATTGTGCCAATAAACAGCTTAAAGAAGCATTGGAAGCGGTTAGTAATGAGCTAACCAACGGGCGCAGTTTATCGAGCTCAATGCAGATGTACCCGAAAGTCTTTAGCCCGTTGTTTGTGTCGATGATCCACGTCGGTGAGAACACAGGGCGGCTTGATGAAGCCTTGTTGCAATTGTCTCATTACTACGAGCAAGAAGTCGAAACTCGTAAACGGATTAAAACGGCGATGCGTTATCCGAGTTTTGTTATCAGCTTTATTTTGGTCGCGATGTTCATTCTCAACGTTAAAGTGATCCCACAATTTACTAGCATGTTTAGCCGTTTCGGGGTTGATTTACCGCTGCCAACTCGCATTTTAATTGGTATGTCAGATTTCTTTGTCAACTACTGGCCGATGATGATAGGCGTATTGCTTGGGTGTTTATTTGCTTTCAGAGCTTGGTTGAGCACAGCCGCAGGGCGTCAAAAGTGGGATAAGTTTCGCTTAAGAATGCCTATTGTCGGCGGCATAGTGAACCGAGCGCAATTGGCGCGTTTTTCTCGAACTTTTGCCTTGATGTTGAAAGCGGGGGTGCCGTTAAACCAATCGATAGCATTATCTGCCGAAGCGTTGGATAACAAATTTCTAGAATCTCGCCTGTTAGAAATGAAAGCTGCCATTGAAGCGGGAACAAGCGTATCCACCACCGCGGTAAACGCCAATATTTTTACGCCATTAGTTATTCAGATGATTTCGGTGGGTGAAGAGACAGGGCGCATTGATGAGTTGCTACTTGAAGTCGCGGACTTCTATGATAGAGAGGTGGATTACGATCTCAAAACCCTCACCGCGCGCATAGAGCCGATTTTATTGGTGATTGTTGCCGCTATGGTGTTGGTGCTGGCACTTGGCATCTTTTTGCCAATGTGGGGAATGCTCGACGCGATCAAAGGATAAAGGTTGTCAGATGAAAACGGCGATAGAGCGTTCTCAGTTCGTAATTTGGGGGTTGATTGTATTTGTTCTTTTGATGGCTTTGCTATCAGCATGGCAGTCGATAGAAAAAGAAGCCAATCAAACCGCATTAGCGGTGGCGAGCAGTAAAATCGTAGAAAGAGCCAATTTTTATAAGCAAGATTGGTTATTAAAGGGGCGGCCCTCAACTTTAATCGCGAATGGTCGATTACTCAATATGAGTGCAACGGGCTGGGTATTACCATTGGCTGAGAATGAATCAAGTATAGATTGTCGTTATTGGTTAAGCCTGCTATACCCAGATGAACAACTGCTTGAAAGCAAAGTGATTTCAATTGAGTCGGCACATCAAGTAAATCAGTATCAATGTCGCTATGTTTACAGCCAAAAACAGGTGATAACCATTGAACTTTTAAGGGATAAGTTTACAGTAAGCGTCGATTTTTCAGCATGAGTTTTCGACATAAGCAGTGAAATGGGCACTCGCCCCGTAGCGATGCGAGAACAAGTGCGTATAATACACGGTAATAACAAAGAGATAGGTAGAGCATGGATAACAAACAAACGGGCTTTTCCTTAGTTGAATTAGTCGTAGTGATTGTGGTTGTCGGCTTATTAGCCGTTGCAGCACTACCCCGCTTTTTAGATGTCACCGATGAAGCGAAAAAAGCCAGCATCGAAGGGGTTGCCGGTGGTTTTGCTACTGGTGTTCTATCGGCGCGTGCTCAGTGGGAAGCTCAGGCAAGAACCTCTGTGACTTTGGGCTCGGAAAAACAAAACACCGTTAACTATGATGGTGTCAATTTCTGGCTGACTCGCTCTACAGATAGCAGCGGGGCCGCAACAGGTTTTAGGGACGGTTATCCGTTGGCGCTCAATACCGATAATACCAGTTATCCAGCGGCGATTACGGATCAGTCATGTATTGATTTAATGGATAATTTGCTGCAAAACCCACCAAAAGTTGACACAGTCGCTAATGCAGCCAATAACGCTAATGTAAAATATTCAGCACAAGCCGATGACGGTCAAGCCACTTGTACTTATGTACAAAAAGAGGGCGGAACCGCGCACCAGTTTGTGTATGAGATAAAAACTGGTCGTGTGACCGTCACTTTGCAGTAAGTCTGCGCATTGATTAAAACATAGAGAGAAAGTAACTATGAAAAGACAAAACGGTTTCACCCTAATCGAACTTGTGGTTGTGATTGTTATTCTCGGCATTCTCGCCGTCACCGCTGCCCCACGTTTTTTGAATTTGCAAGGCGATGCGCGCCAAGCTTCTTTACAAGGTTTAAAGGGAGCTATGGATGGAGCTGCTGGTATTATATATGGTAAAGCGGCGATTGATGGTCTGGAAACAGCGGCTTCGGGAGCTGTGGATAATGTTCAGATTGTTTATGGTTATCCCAAAGCTAGCAGTGATGGAATTGGCAATGCAGTAGTCGGCCTTAATTCAGACTGGAGCGTAGCTACCAGTGGTGCTACTTCAATTACATATGGTTTTAAATCAAACACAAGTGCAACGTGTGCTGTTACTTATAATCAAGCTACTAGCAGTGCGGTGTATTCTACAGCAGTGATTGATACTGGCTGCTAATAATAAAGGCCAGCATTGCTGGCCTTTATTTTATCTATAACGAGAGTTATTTCTCACCCACAAAAGTCAGTAAAACTTAAGCCCACTACGGAAATTTCTTATATACTTTAAGCACTTGTTTTTTCGCTAGAGGTATAAAATGCAGCAACATTTAGCAGCGCGGCGTGGTTTTACGTTGATCGAACTGGTCGTGGTTATTGTGTTGCTGGGCATTGTTGCTGTGTACGCCGCAAGCCGTTATACCGGCATCTCCTCCTTTTCAAGCGTGACCACACAAAGCGAAGTGTTAGCCTCACTGCGTTTAACCCAAAACCGCGCCATGCAGCGCACCGACCTCTGTAATCGCTGGTTGGTCAGCAATAATCAAGCGCAGCAAGTATCTCCTTCCGTTTCTGCTGGTGCTTGCACCACTTCACTACCAAGTACGCTGGCAGACAGCAGTTTTGTCGATGCGGCAGAAAACGATATCACCCTGACGTTAACCAATAACGATGGCAGCTATTTTTTAGATTTTGATAGTTTAGGCCGCGCCACGCAGTGCTTAACGGCAAACTGCACTGTTACCTTAAATAATCTGCAATCGGGTGAATCTCGCCAAGTGTGCATCAATAGCGAGGGGTACATTTATGCGTGTTAACACGCCGCGCGGGTTTACTCTCATTGAGATGATCATCGTTATCACGGTAACGGCAATAGCCATGACAGGCATCACGGCCGCGCTTTATCCTCGCTCGCAACAAAGTGCTGAACAGGTGCTGGCGGTAAAAGCCGCCGAGTTAGGCCGCGCGGTAATGGATGAAGTGATGGGCCGAGCCTTTGACCAAAACTCCGGCCCCAATGGCGGATTGCCTGAGTGTGTATTAGTGACAACATCAGGACGAACAATGTGTACGTCTATTGCGCAACTTGGTCCCGAACCTAGTGAAACCAATAATACGTTGTACAACGATGTGGATGATTTCCATGGCCTAACGGGATCGGTTAAAGATGTATTAGGCACTGATATCAGTGCTGATTACCAACGTTATAACGTTGAGATTCAAGTATTTTATGAACAGGACAGTGGCGGGCAGCTAAGCGGAGTGAACGCTAACCAACTGACTCACTATAAGCGGGTTTCTGTGGTGATCATTGACCCGAAGGGTAATCGCTACCCGTTTGCGGCGATTAAGGGCAATTTCTGATGCGTGGTTTTACCCTGATTGAAATGGTGATTGCGATTATTCTGTTGTCGGTGGTCGGGTTATTTTTAGGCTCTGTGATCCGCCAAAGTATGGGTATTTATGTTGATACCACCGCCCGTGAAGCTTTGATCCAACAAGGGCGCTTTGTTACTGAGCGGTTGAGCCGAGAACTGCGTGAAGCGGTACCAAACAGCGTGATGGTAGAAAATGGTTGCATTGAGTTTTTGCCGATCACTGACAGCGCGATCTACAGCGACCTGCCAACCGTGCAATCGCCTTCGGCTGCTGTACGGTTGTTACCGATCGACAAAAAGGTATTCAATGGCGATCGTCTGGTCGTGTTTCCAACCAACGCCGCTTCGCTACGCCAAACGCCAAGTGCAAGCGGACAAACAGCGCAAGTAAACGCAGATGTGGATTTTACATCACCCAACAACACAAGCATGGTCGATGTAACCTTGACACAACCGACTGGTTTTGTAATTCAATCGCCAGCTAAGCGAGTCTATTTTTATCGCACGCCAGTGGCTTTTTGTTATCAGAACAGTCGTATTTATCGTTACGCGGATTACACGCTTAATCGCAGTGCGCTCAGCCCTGAGCAGCTTGGCACTCCAGTATTGATGACTGAAAACATTAGCCAAGCTAATTTTCACGTCACACAGCCAGAGCTACAACGCAACGGCTTAGTGAAAATTGAACTGACATTTTCCGACCGCGGCGAGGAGGTAAAGTTTGACCATGATGCGCTTATCTACAACACGCCGTAAACAGCAAGGCAGCGGCTTAGTATTGGTCATCTTTATCATTCTGGTGGTCGGCTTTGTTGCATCGGTCGCGAACCGTAATCAACAGCGCAATAGCCAGCAATTGGTTTCGATGGTGTTAGGGACAAGGGCTGAAATGGCGGCGCGATCGGCGATCAACGTTGAACTAAGTAGTTTTTATCAAACGCCACCTAGCGGGAGTTGCCATACTCATTCTTTACAATCACTCACGTTTGAAGGTGAAGGATTAGCGCAATGTAGCGCACAGGTTAAATGTAATTTGGTGGGTACAATGGATGATGGCCGTACTGTCTATCAACTGACTTCAACCGGGCGCTGTCAGTCTGGTGATTGGATGTTGCAGCGAGTTATTGAAGTAGGGGTGAAAAAGTGATCCACTATAAATGGCTGATTAGCATACTGTTCATGAGCAGTGGGGTTTGTGCCCAACAATATAATTTATCCAATAATCAATATCCTCCTTGTAATACCTCGTGGCAAAAATCTGGCAACAGTTATACCTGTAGCGGTAATGGTCAAGTGACGTTAAATGATGGTGATGTGATTGTCGCCGATGTTGACTCAACACTGATCGCCAATGACGGTTTTTATTTGATTAATAACCAAGTGGGTAACGCATCAAATAGGATAAGCCTGCAAGCCAACTATGGAACGATAACCAGCCAAGGCTCTCAAAATACGATTTATGGGGATGTTTCAGCCAGCAGCAGCAACGTAACTTTCAATAACACCAATTTAATTGGTAATGTTACGACGGGAGGAAACGTCATTATCAACGGCGGTAGCGTGCAGGGTAATTTAACCAGTAATAATAATACTGTTGTGATTACGAGCGCGAATGTGGTTGGTAATATTACGGCTCAATCAGGGGTTGTAATTACCGGGGGAGTGTATAGCGGTAATATTACGATGACCTCTAATAACTCTGTGACGTTTAATTCGGTGGATATGACTTCCGGTTCTGTATCAGGGGCAAGTCATTTCACAGCTAACAATAGCCAGCTAGGAAGACCTGATTCTCAGGTCAGTATTAGTACTACCTCTAACGATATCACCTTAAATGACTCAACGGCTTATGGTGATTTTAATGCGGCAACCAATAATGCTGGTGGCCAAGTTAATGTCAACAATAGTTCAATTACTGGTACATGTTCCCCCATATCTAACCCACTGAATGCTTGTGCTCCTTCTCCTGTTGCTCGCTATCATTTTGATGAAGTGCAGTGGAGCGGTGTCTCCAACGAAGTCAAAAATGCATTTGGCACATCGCTTAATGGTCGAGCGATGAATGGCGCGCTCACCAGTTCCCAATCACCAGCGCTACCCGCCAATGTTAATAATTACGGTACTTGTGGCTATGGCGAGTTTATTGCCAACCAAAACCAATATGTGCAAGTGGCGCATGATAACAAACTATCCTTTTCTGAGCAGTTAACGATATCTGTGTGGGTGTACCCCGTCAGCCGACCGCCGAATGGTGGCTTGCATACCATAGTGGCGAAAGATACTAACTACGAATTCCACCTTAATAGCCAAGGGCGAGTTTTCTGGTACTGGGAGAGAAGTTCTGGCGGTGCTAATACACTAACCACATCCGATGTTATTCCGCTAAATACTTGGACTCATATCACCATTCGTTATAACCGTTCAGCTAATGGTAATGAGCGACAAAAAATCTATATTAATGGTGTGGTTGCTGCGAGGAGCAATGATAACCAACCGCTAAAAACCAATACTCTGAATTTGGAGATTGGTCGAGATTATAATTCCGATAGCCGAAGTTTTTCTGGAAGGCTTGATGAAGTGGCTATTTATAATCAAGCACTAACGGATGGTCAGATTCTGGATTTGTATAACGAGCGCCATTTGTGCCAAAGCGCTGGGTTGCAATGCTTTAGCGATGATTTCCAAAGTCAGCCGTTGGATGAGCAGTGGCGAGTATTCAGTAGCAGTGGCAACTTTACACCTTCAATCACCAATAATCGCATGCGATTAACACAAGCGGTGCAAAACCAAGCCACAGCCTCAACATTCCAACGCATTTTCCCAGCGGCAGGGAACCGTGTAGAGGTTGAATTTGACTATTTTGCTTATGGTGGTAATGGCGCAGATGGGGTGGCGATTGTCTTTTCTGATGCCTCTGTCACTCCTCAAGTTGGGGCATTTGGTGGGCCTTTAGGTTTTGGTTATAAAGTCAATGAGCAAAAACCCGGATTTGCGGGCGGCTGGTTAGGCATTGGATTGGATGAATATGGTAACTATTCGATCGAAGGTGGCGGGGATGGCCCAGGTCGTAGGCGGCAAGCCGTTGTATTAAGGGGGTCTGGTTCCGGCTATAGCGGTTATAACTATTTGGCAGGCACGTGTAATAACGGCACAACCAATACCAATGGAGATTGCCTAAATCCGAGGGTAGACAATACCAATGGTAATCCTCAGCACCGCTACCGAATTGTTATTGACTCAACTCAAGCTTCAACGTCGCTGGTGACTGTAAGCCGTAAAGTTGGTACTGACAGTTGGCAAACTTTAATTGGGCCAGTTGATGTGATGTCATTTGCGGCGCAACAAAATGTTCCTACGGATCTGTTTATGTCCATCACAGGTTCTACAGGCTCTTCGACTAATAACCATGAAATTGATAATTTCGAAGTCTGTGCGCTCAATTCTCGTCCAGTTGGTGAGCAAATTAATCACTTTCGCATCTCTTTGCCAGCACAAGGTCTAACTTGTGCAGCCTCTGACGTGTCTGTGACGGCGTGTGCTGATGAAAATTGCAATAACTTATTTACCGATCCGGTTATTGCTTATTTAGTCCCTAACTCTCTACCTAGTGCAACGGGCGGTTGGGTCAATGGTTCAACTATCTCATTTAGCAATGGGGTTGGTAACACCCAACTTAGGCGTAACAGCGCAGGTAATGTCACCGTTGATGTTTCTGGTTCCGTTCCCACGGCTATGTCTTTCAATAACACTTTATGCAGCCACAATGGGAATGCTGGCCCCTTTTTGGCCAGTAACTGCACGATGAACTTTGCTGACAGTGGCTTCATTTTGGATGTACCTAATTCCTATGCCAATCAATCGGTAACTGGGACCATTAAAGCGGTACGAAAAGATAACGCTTCACAACTGTGTTTGCCTAGTTTTCAAAATGTACAAAAACCCGTTTCCTTTTGGAGTGATTACTTGAGCCCTAATGGGGGGCAAGGTTTTAGCGCTTTATCGGTTGGTGTGAATAGTGTGGCGGTAGGGCAGTCATCCAATACTGCAACGCCAGTGGTGCTCAATTTCAACCAAAATGGTGAGGCGAGCATTAACGTATCCTATCGTGAGGCTGGTAGCCTTGCTTTGAATGCTCGTTTAACGGGGAGTGGTGATGAGCAGGATTTGCAACTAACAGGTCAAACGACTTTTATACGAGTTCCTCGTGCGTTGGTGCTTAGCACCAATCACTCTTATAACTTAGCTCATCCAGATGGAAAGTGCCCTGCTGCTGACTTAAGCTGTTTGGTTTTTGCAAGGGCTGGGGAAGGATTTAATCTTAATATCAAAGCGGTGGCGGCTGAGCCCAATGAAGATAATGATTTTACCAATAATTTGGGTTTAACTAATTACCAACAGCAATCAATAACTCTGGATCATGTACTGAGAGAGCCAGCTGGTGGTTCTGCTGGTTCTATTGGTACACTGAATTACGATCATGAGCTGGGAGAGGTTACAACCGTTCAACAGAGTGTGACTGAAGTTGGTGTGTTTGATTTTTTATTAGCCCCGCCCACATCCTATCTTGGCTTAGATTTAACTGCGGCTAATTTGCCGATCTCGGTTGCCTCAACTGGGTCTACAGGCCGTTTTACTCCCTATTATTTACACCTAGAGGGTAATACTCCTAGTTTTTCTCAAGCATGTAGCACTTTCACTTATTTGGGGCAGGCAATGAAATTTGATCGGTTACCTGAAGTTGCGGTAGCAGGGCGATTTTACGATGAATTGGGTACTAATGGCGAAGGTGAGACGGAGAATTATAAGATTGGTAGCTGGTGGCGATACAGTAATCCTTGGCTCTATCGAAATTTTTCAGCGCAAAGTTCAGGTTTTAATATTACTGATACTGAAACACCGGGATTATTAAATCCGCAGGAGGGATTTGCTTGGCCGGGAAGTGTGGTTATTGATGCAAGTAACTTTATTGCTCGGCTTGAAAATGCTCAAATTCGCTATGACAAGCCTTACGCTCCGGTAGAGCCTATCGCTGAGGGAGTGATTTTACAGCTCTCGATTGATGATACGAAAGATTTAGACGGTGTGTGCTATCAAACAAGCGGTGGTTCGGGGTGTATTGGCTATGATTTTCCATATTCAGAGAGTCAGAATCAGCGTTGGGGAAAACTGGTGATCCACGACACTTATGGCCCAGAAACTAGTGGCTTAAGTCAACCTATTACCAGTGAATACTTCACCTCCAATAGCTTTGTTTTAAATAAAGCTGACAGTTGTACCAGTCTCCCCACAATTGATGATTTTGTTTTCAATTCCTCGGATTTTACTGTGCTGAAAAATGGCACACCGATACCGCCAGAAGTAAAAGTGACATTGGCTGGTGATTTAAGTTCTGGAGTGAGCAGTGTGGATTATACTCCGCCAGGTTCGGCGAATACTGGTGTTGTCGCGAACAGCTACGATCTTTCAACTTTGTTACCTTGGTTACGTGTTGATGCTGATGCTAATGATAGCTTTGAAGACAGTATCTCAGGCCGAGTACAGTTTGGATTGTACCGAGGCAGCGACCGGGTAATCTGGTGGCGTGAAAAAAATTAACCGGATAATTCACACAAATTCATAGAGATTTTTCTACCTAAGTTAGGAATCTGTTAGAAATTGCGTGTTTCAGTCCATGTTTATGCGTCAACGCCTTGCTGTGATCGCAAGGCATTGGTACATTTAGTGCAATTTTCTATCTTCTAATTCTTGCAGGACGAGCGAAGAATATGTTCAAAAAACTGCGTGGCATGTTTTCCAACGATCTATCGATCGATTTAGGTACCGCCAATACTCTTATATACGTTAAAGGACAAGGTATTGTCCTCGACGAGCCTTCCGTTGTTGCTATTCGCCAAGATAAAGGTCGTGGTGGAAAAAGCGTTGCTGCTGTCGGTCATGCCGCTAAGCAGATGCTTGGTCGTACGCCGGGGAATATTTCTGCAATTCGTCCTATGAAAGACGGCGTGATTGCGGATTTCTACGTGACCGAAAAAATGTTGCAACACTTCATCAAGCAGGTGCATGACAACAGTGTACTCAAACCAAGCCCTCGCGTTCTGGTGTGTGTGCCTTGTGGCTCCACCCAAGTTGAACGCCGTGCGATTCGTGAATCAGCACTCGGTGCTGGCGCGCGTGAAGTGTATTTGATTGATGAGCCTATGGCGGCGGCCATCGGAGCTGGTCTGCGTGTTTCTGAACCAACGGGTTCAATGGTGGTCGATATCGGTGGCGGTACGACTGAAGTTGCCGTTATTTCCTTGAACGGTGTGGTTTACTCTTCCTCTGTGCGTATCGGCGGTGACCGTTTTGATGAAGCGATTATCAATTATGTGCGTCGTAACTACGGCAGCTTAATCGGTGAAGCGACCGCAGAGAAAATCAAACATGAAATTGGCTCGGCTTACCCCGGCGATGAAGTGATGGAGATTGAAGTTCGTGGTCGTAACCTTGCTGAAGGGGTCCCTCGTAGCTTTACTCTTAACTCCAATGAAATCTTAGAAGCACTGCAAGAACCGCTTTCCGGTATTGTTTCTGCGGTGATGGTTGCGCTTGAACAGTGTCCGCCAGAGCTTGCTTCTGATATCTCAGAAAATGGTATGGTATTAACCGGTGGTGGAGCGCTGCTCAAAGATATCGACCGCCTCTTGACCGAAGAAACGGGAATACCAGTCGTGGTTGCCGATAATCCTCTAACCTGTGTTGCCCTTGGTGGCGGTAAAGCGTTGGAAATGATCGATATGCACGGTGGCGACCTATTTAGCGAAGAATAATGGCTTTGGGAGCCGTAAAGCTCCCATCATGACATCTAGGATTTTTATAGAATGAAGCCAATATTTGGTCGAGGACCATCTCTTCAGCTACGTCTCTTTTTTGCCGTGATTTTATCAGCCAGTCTTATGCTGGCTGATAGTCGTTTAGGTGCTTTTTCCAACGTTCGTTTTTTTCTTAATAGCTTAGTGGCTCCCATTCAATACATGGCGGATTTACCGCGCAGCATGTTTGATGATCTGTATGAGCGATTCGCCACTCATCAAAAACTGATTGAATCGAATCAACGTTTAAAGCGAGAAGCGATCACCTTGAAAAGTGATTTGATCTTGTTTGATCAATACCGAGAAGAGAACCAACGGTTACGTAAATTGCTTGGATCTTCTTTTGTTCGTGATGAAAAGAAGGTTGTCACTGAGGTGATGGCGGTCGATACCTCACCTTATCGTCATCAAGTTGTGATTGATAAAGGGCGAACGGATGGCGTTTACGAAGGGCAACCCGTTATCAACGACAAAGGTATTGTTGGCCAAGTGACTTTTGTGGCGGCGCATAACAGCCGGGTGTTGTTGCTGACTGACACCAATAGTGCGATTCCAGTGCAAATTATTCGTAATGATATTCGAGTGATTGCTTCAGGGAATGGCCAGGTGGATCGTATTCAATTGGAACACATTCCCACCAGCACCGATATTGAAGTGGGTGACTTGCTCGTCACATCAGGTTTAGGGGGCGTATATCCTGAAGGTTATCCTGTCGCACACGTTTCGGTGGTCGACAAAGATACTCAGCGTGAATTTGCGTCGATCACCGCCGATCCCGTGGTGGATTTTGATCGTCTACGTTATTTGCTGTTGATCTGGCCTAACGAAGATAGGCAACAGAAAGTATTGCAAGTTACACCAGAGAAAATGTTAGAGGAAGCAACCGATGGCCAGTAGTGTCGTGAAAAGTAAATTGGTGATTGGTGCATCATTTCTCTTTGCTCTGGTTTTACAAACTATCCCTTGGCCGGGTGAGCTGGATCTACTGCGCCCATCGTGGTTACTGCTGGTGACATGCTATTGGGTTTTAGCGTTGCCGCATCGAGTCAACGTAGGGTCGGCTTTGATCCTTGGTTTGTTATGGGATCTGCTGCTTGGTTCAACATTGGGCATTCGTGGCATGATGATGGCCATTGTTGTCTACTTAGTGGCGATTAACTTCTTAGTGCTGCGTAATATGGCGTTATGGCAACAAGCCGTAATCATTGGCGTGTTATCTATGTTGCTTGAAGTGCTGATCTTTTGCGGCGAATATTTAATTCAAGATGTGACATTTAACCCGCTCTCACTATGGGTTGGTATGATCAATTGCATATTATGGCCTTGGATGTTCCTACTGCTTCGTCGTGTGCGACGCCACTGGCACCTTAGATGATGAATAAAAAAATTGTATTAGCTTCTGGCTCGCCAAGAAGACGAGAGTTACTGACTCAACTGGGTTATCAGTTTGATATTGTGGTGCCCAACGTTGAAGAATGCCGTAATGAGCATGAAGCCCCAGCAGTGTATGTTGAACGTTTATCACGTGATAAGGCACTGGCTGGTGTTGCTTTATCCAACCCTGCTTCGATAGTTATTGGGTCTGATACCATAGTCGTGCAAGGTGAAACAGTACTTGAAAAACCTGCTGATTTTGCTCAAGCACAACAGATGTTACGCAGCTTATCTGGTACAAAACATCAAGTGATGACAGCCGTAACCGTAGCAACACATGATCATTCTAAATCCGTCGTGGTAACGACGGATGTATGGTTTAAACCTTTGTCAGATGAAGAAATAGAACAATATTGGCAATCGGGTGAACCTTGCGATAAGGCTGGCAGTTATGGCATTCAAGGATTGGGTGGACGATTTGTAACGAAGATCGAGGGCAGCTATTACGCTGTTGTAGGATTACCATTATTCGAAACTGACCAGCTCTTGCACGAATTTATATAATTAAAAACATTGAGGTGTACTCATGAGTGCAGAGTTGCTACTAAACGTCACCCCGAGTGAAACTCGAGTGGCGATGATTGAAGGCGGAGTTCTTCAAGAGGTCCACATTGAGCGAGAAGCGAAACGCGGCATTGTGGGCAATATTTACAAAGGAAAAGTCAGCCGAGTTCTTCCCGGAATGCAGGCCGCCTTTGTCGATATTGGTTTAGACAAGGCCGCTTTTCTTCACGCTTCTGACATTGTTCCTCATACTGAATGTGTGGCTGAGAACGAAAAACAGCAGTTTCAAGTTCGTGATATTTCAGAGCTAGTTCGTCAAGGCCAAGATATCGTGGTGCAAGTGGTCAAAGATCCATTAGGCACTAAAGGCGCCCGTTTAACGACAGATATTACCCTACCTTCGCGCTATCTCGTTTTTATGCCCGGCGCAAGTCATGTTGGTGTCTCACAACGCATTGAAAGTGAATCAGAGCGTGATCGTCTCAAAAAAGTCGTGGCTCATTATTGTGATGAGCACGGTGGGTTCATTATTCGTACCGCCGCTGAAGGGGCTGATGAGAAAGAGCTTTCACAAGATGCCGCCTTTCTTAAACGGCTATGGCTGAAAGTGTTGGAGCGTCGAGTTAAATACAAAACACGCTCGACACTGTATGGCGAATTGGGTTTAGCTCAGCGTATTTTACGAGATTTTGTCGGCACTGATTTGACGCGGATCTTAGTCGATTCGCGCCTTGAATTTGAGAACCTCAAAGAGTTCACCTCAGAGTTTGTGCCTGAGTTAACCGATAAGCTTGAACTGTATGAAGGTGACAAGCCTATTTTTGATATGTACGACACCGAAAACGAGGTTCAGCGTTCTCTCGAGCGTAAAGTGGAGCTCAAGTCTGGTGGATACCTTATCATCGACCAAACCGAAGCCATGACCACGATTGATATCAATACTGGCGCGTTTGTTGGCCGTCGTAACCTCGAAGAAACCATTTTTAATACCAATGTTGAAGCGACCCAAGCCATTGCCCGTCAATTACGTTTGCGCAACTTAGGGGGCATCATCATTATTGATTTTATCGATATGATGTCTGAAGAGCACCGTAAGCGAGTGCTCAACTCCTTAGATGCCGCCCTGGTTAAAGATCGCGTCAAAACGAATATTAATGGTTTTACGCAGTTAGGCTTGGTGGAGATGACGCGTAAGCGCACCCGTGAAAGTATTGAACACGTGTTATGTTCAAGTTGTCCAACCTGTGAAGGCCGCGGCAGTGTGAAAACCGTTGAAACCGTCTGTTTCGAAATCTTACGTGAAATCACGCGTGTCAACCGCGCTTACGATGCGGATAAATTTGTGGTTTACGCATCCCCTGCGGTGGCAGAAACCTTGCAAGGTGATGAGTCTCATGCTCTTGCTGAGTTGGAAGTGTTTATTGGAAAAGAAGTGCGTATCCAAGCGGAGCCACTTTATATTCAAGAACAATTTGACGTTGTGATGATGTAGTAGGGCTTTTGTGATCTCAACTTTTACGCGCCTTTGGCGAATAGTATTGTGGTTTATCGTTTGCGTGCTAGTGGTGCTGGCTGTTGCTGTCACCACCTTGCGTGTGTTTTTGCCACAAATGAATCGTTTCCAAGGCGAAATACAAACGTTGATCAACCAAAATTCAGGTTTTGAATTTGAATTAAGTGAGGTCACTGGTTTTTGGCGTAATACTCACCCGTCAATTGCACTTAAGGGGCTAAAAGCAAAGCTACCTGATGGATCGCAAATTCACTTTTCTGCGCAACAAATCGATGTTGAATTTGACCTCATTCAGTCAATACTGCAAATGCAACCTGTGGTCGCGGATCTCAGTATTCATCAACTCAAATTGGATATTCGCTCGGTAAACTGGCTTGAGCTACAGGCTGAAGATAACCAACAGAGCCGCACACAAGGTAATGTCATTCAGCGTTTAGACAACCTACTGTTGCGGCAATTGGATGATTTTGCGCTACTCGACTCGACGGTTTTCTATCAATCTGTCGCGGGGGAGATTCGCCAGTTAGATATTGAACGTCTTCGGTGGAAAAATAACGCTCAGCAACATAAAGCTGAAGGCGTGGTGAGCATCGCTGATACCAGTATTAACTCTCTGTTAGTGAGTGCTAACTTTGAAGATCATGGTTCACTACGCGATATTTCAGGTCGCTTCTATGTTAGCGCTGACAATATCAAAATAAACCCGTGGTTGACTCGTTATCTCAAAGACGAAACCGGCATTAAGAAAGGACAGGTGAGTTTTAATGCATGGCTGACCTTAGAACATAACCAACCCAAAGATGGCTATGTCGAACTTGAGCCCTCTGAACTGGTTTGGGGTGAAGAGCGTCAGCATGAATTGCTGTTAGAGTCGGGAATCATCAAACTGTTACCTATTGAACAAGGATGGCAAGTTAACGCTTACTCACTTCAGTTGCGCACGGATGACGAAGTGTGGCCTAAACTTGATGTCGCGTTTGAATGGCAACCGACGCAATGGCGTTTGAACTTATCTCAGTTGGACATAAAAACTTTGCTTCCCTTTGTGAAAATGATGCCCGATTCCAGCAAAACGAACGAGCTTTTGCAGCTATTGGATTTGGGGGGCACCTTAGAAGATATTCGGCTCAGCAAAGGAGATAGCCTGCAATCGCTTCGTTATTCGGCTGAACTCAGTGATGGCGCCATGGCACAATGGCAGTTATTGCCACAAGTACACCATCTCAAAGCCTCCATTGCAGGTAGCATGGAGAGTGCTCGCGCCAAAGTGACGCTGATTGATGACGTGTTACCTTATGGTGATGTTTTCCAAGCACCATTGAATATTCGTCAAGGTGAAGCCGATGTTGTGTGGCAAAAGCAAGCCGATGGCTGGTCATTGTGGGCCAGTAAAGTGACTGCGGCGACGCCTGACTTACAAGTGCTTGGATCATTTCGTCTCGATTTTCCTGAAAAACGCAGCCCTTTACTTTCATTTTATGCGGAAGCGGACTTATACAATGCAGGTGAAACTTGGCGTTATTTGCCCACCTTAGCATTGGGGCGCAAGTTAACAGACTATCTCTCTACTGCGATTCAAGGCGGTAAAGCCAACACCGCTAAACTGCTTTGGTATGGTGAACTTGGCGATTTTCCCTACCAACAAAACACTGGCGTATTCCAAGCTTGGGTTGGTTTAAAAGAGGCGAAATTTAGTTTTGATACGGCGTGGCCGCCGATCACCAATTTGCAACTCGATCTGCTGTTTGAAAACGATGCGATGTACCTTGATTCACACTCTGCGACCTTAATGGATGTCACTGCCCAGCGGATCACAGGGCGAATACCTGAGCTAGCCGAAGGTGGACACATCGAAATCGAAGCCAGTGCAACAGCCCAAGGCAATGCCGTACGCGACTATATGACCTCAACGCCTTTAGTGGATTCGGTGGGAGCGGCGTTAACGGCGATTCAAGTCAGTGGCGAAGTGCAATCTGAATTTCAGCTTCGTATTCCTTTTGATAGTGAGCAGGAACCCCGAGCGTGGGGTTGGGCGAATTTAAATAATAACCACGTGGAAATTGATGCACCGCCAATGGTGCTTGAGGGTGTCTCTGGCAAAATTGAATTTGATAATGACGTTGTGACGGCAGCCGGTTTGTCGGCTGATCTGCTGACTCAACCGATCGCGATTGATTTTAAAGGTGAAAATGCCAGCCAAGGTTACGCGGTGAATATTGATGTGGTGGGAGACTGGGATATTAAACCCCTGACGCCTTTTGTCGGTGAGCGCTGGCTAAACCGTTTAAAAGGGCATGCTCCTTGGCAAATGGGCGTTGATATTCAGCTCAATGATGTCGGTTTCACTTATCAAATCGACACCTTAGCCGATTTAAAAATGGTAGAAAGTGATTACCCTTACCCGCTAAAAAAAGCCTTCAACGTGGCAGGCAAAGCTCACTTGCAAGCATCGGGTAACCAAGAGTCGATCACCGCTCGCCTACAATTACCACAAGCGAAATACCAAGCTGAAATCGATATCACATCGAAAAAACCACGCCTGACAGCCACCAATCTCATAGTAGGGAGCGGCAATTTCAAAATCAGCCCAGTGGTTGGCCACCATGCGCAGATCCGCAGCGATACCTTTAATTTGGATGAATGGTTGAGTTTGGCCAATGAGCCTCAACCGAAGAAAAAATCAGCTCTAGCGGAGATGAATACTCCTGAGATCCCACCACCAGAGAGAGTGGACATCAACGTCAAAGCACTTCTACTAGCGGGAATTGAATGGCACGATGTTGATTTTAATGCCAGACGTAAAAATCTCGGTTGGTACGCACAGCTCGAGAGCCAAGAAGCAAAAGGCCAAGCGAGTTATATTGAACCTTATGATTTGTCCGTCTCGCTTGAACGCTTGCACGTTTACATTCCTGAGCTGGAGGACAGCTCCAAAAAATCACTATTGGTTGATCAAGATCGCCAGTCTGAGCCGCTTATTACTGATTTTGACCGACAGTTTCATCGATTGGTGCCAAACTTAACTTTGGCCATTGATGATCTTTGGTTGCAGGGTTACAAGGTGGGCAAGATGAATATGGACTTCCAACGGCAAGGTGATACTTTGCAATGGAAGAAGATTGATATCAGTAGTGGTTCAAATCAAGTGACTATCAATGGTGCTTGGACGTTGAATAAAGACGCACAAGGTGATGAGCGTAGCCATACTCAACTGAATCTCACCATGAAAGGTGACAATAATAGCGATTTGATGGAGCGCTTTGGCATCAGCTCTGGTATCCAAAGAGCGCCATTTGAAATGTCGAGTCAAACCGAATGGGATGGCGCGCCTTGGTCAATGAAGATCGACAGCTTAGAAGGCAAGATAGAGACTACTATGGGTAAAGGTGTCGTTTCTGATGTCAGCGGTGCCGCTCGTTTACTCGGATTATTCAGTTTAGATTCCATTATCCGTAAAATGCAGCTCGATTTTAGTGACGTGTTTGATAAAGGAATGGCCTTTAACTCAATTACGGGCAGTGGTGAAATTTCGCAAGGGATTTTTGTTACCAACAACATCAAAATGGATGCTGTTGCCGGTGAAATGACCATTAAAGGCTTAGCGGATCTCAATAGCCGTACTGTTGATGCTGAGGTGAATTTTGTACCAGACATCACATCAGGAATTCCCGTCTTGACGGCTTTTGCGGTGACGCCGCAAACTGCGCTGTATGTCCTAGCTATTACGACCGTGATTGCACCTGTGGTTGAGGTCTTTACCCAAGTCAATTATGAGGTCAAAGGGCCAATTAATTCACCGGTTGTTAAAGAGCTTTCGCGTAGTCGAGGCGAGTTTAAATTGCCAGAAAAGTTGAGAAAATTGACTGAAAAATAGGGAAGTAGGCATGGATCGCGTTTACGACCGTGATTGCACCTGTGGTTGAGGTCTTTACCCAAGTCAATTATGAGGTCAAAGGGCCAATTAATTCACCGGTTGTTAAAGAGCTTTCGCGTAGTCGAGGCGAGTTTAAATTGCCAGAAAA
>NZ_CAWPIM010000008.1:0-54883 GCF_963888245.1 Vibrio sp. B4-6 | reverse complement strand
ACGGCCAAGTTTCGTTACATTGTCCGAGCCGCTGCTTTATTCAGGCTCGTAGGTTCATCTGGTGATACAGACGGTTCACTCATAAAGCGGTGAACAACGCTTCATACGACTTCAGGTCGCACGGACAAAAATGAGTTACAGCACACCTATAGAATCAACGACGTTCAATTTGCATCTTCTGAACAAATTGAATGAAATTGTCTTTTGCAAAGCTCTCTAACTGCTCATTCCAAATTAGACCGACATCCCATGAGCTATTTTTCCCTGACAGTTCCCAAAAAGCGACATGCTCATTCGCAATATGCTTTACACTTGCAGGAACAATAGTGAACCCCAAATTTGCTGATACTAGTGCCAACAATGTTTGAATATCATCGGCCTCCTGAACTACATTCAGTTTTTTCTCATGCTCCTCTAATAGCATGTTTATTTGTTGGCTTAGCCCCTTACCTCGCTCAGGATTAAGCTGTAAATAATCGATTGAATCTAACGAAAACCACAGTTTGTTTTTGTCTATGATTTGACTTCTATGCGTCGCAAGCACTAGATGATCTGTACAGAGCTTCACGCCCTTCAGCGGAGCTACAGTTGGTAGTCGACTAAAACTGAGATGAAGATCCCCTAGAAGTAGAAATTCTGACTGCTTTTGAGATGGTATATCGTTAAGCGTAATGTGGATCTCTGGGTAGTGTTTTTTAAACTTAGCTATGTAATCTGGTGCAAGGTGGTAGGAAGATATACCAAAACCTATATTGAGATTTCCTGCAATTCCCTTGGCGACTCGTTGAGTTAGAGATTTATAAGATTCAAAACTTGATACAATTCGTTGCGCTTCAGGTAAAAGAGCTACGCCTGCCGCAGTTAGACTGGCCCCTTGTCTTCCTCTCTCGAATAAAACCACTCCACAAAAAGCTTCAAGGCGCTGAATCTTCTTAGTTAAAGCTGACTGAGTGATGTGTAAGTGCTCTGAAGCTACTCGATAGTTACCATCTACCGCTAACTGGCAGAATGTGCGTAAATCGACAAAATCCATTCCATGTGCTCATTAATTATAGGAATTTTATTCATTATACGGAATCAAAGGAGCTTTTTAAAATGGTTGAAATTCACCAAGTAAAAGGAACAATTATGAAAGATATCCGTGTTGCGACTGTCCAATTTAACCACCATGCGAACGACAAAAACTACAACTTATCAGTTATTCAAAGTTACGTAGAAAAGGCTGCTAAACAAGGGGTAAAAATCATCGCCTTCCCTGAAATGTGTGTGACTGGTTATTGGCATGTTTCGAAACTTAAGAAATCAGAGATCAATGATTTGTCCGAGTTTATTCCACAAGGGGAAACGTCCCAACGCTTGCTAAAAATGTCTGAACAATACCAACTCAGTATCGGCGCAGGTTTAATTGAAAAGGACAAGGACGGAAATCTCTATAATTCTTACGTAATGGCAATGCCTGATGGCCAGATATCCAAACACAGAAAACTGCATACGTTTGTCAGCAAACACATGAGAAGTGGCAATGAATACACTGTGTTTGATACGCCACATGGATGCCGTGTAGGAATCCTGATTTGCTGGGATAATAATTTAGTCGAGAATGTTCGAATAACAGCATTAAAAGGGGCTGATATACTAGTCGCGCCTCATCAAACAGGCGGAACGAACTCTCGCAGCCCTAATGCGATGGGGTTGATTGATCCCCAGCTTTGGCATAATCGTCACCAAGATCCAGATTCGATTCGTTCTGAAATGCAAGGTTCTAAGGGAAGAAAGTGGTTAATGCGTTGGCTACCCGCGCGTGCACATGACAATGGTATGTTCCTGATCTTTAGTAACGGTGTTGGGGTTGATATGGATGAAGTTAGAACGGGGAATGCGATGGTGCTCAATCCCTATGGTGAAATTATCGCTGAAACTGACTGCATCGATAATGATATGGTTATTGCCGATCTCAATGCGAAAGATTTAAATATGTGTACAGGCAGACGCTGGATCAGAGGTCGTAGACCTAATCTATACGCTCCCTTAACGATGGAAGGGAATGAACTGACGCCTTATCAGGCAAGATTCTCGACACAAAAATAGATGGCGTAACTTATTGAGTGGTCGCCAACGAGTAATACGTTGGCGATTATGATTATATTGTTTCATAAAGAACCCCTAACAAACTTTGGGGCAAAAGTGTTTTAGTAAGCCATACCAATCATAATAAATGGCACACTCTCAACGATCACGAAACTGATTCCCTCCCCTTCAAGGGGAGGGTTAGGGTGGGGTGTTTCTTGGTTGCTGGCAGTACCCTCCTAACCTCCCCCTAAAAGGGGGAGGTTAGGAGGGTATACAGACAGAAGACATCCTTTACAAAATAAACTGAAGGCATGCTTTACATAAGTCGACACTCAAAAATAGTGTGAAATAGTCAAATAGCGGACGCGGATGTGCTCTATCAGCAAGCGGACTTTATTCGGGGGTTGGCGAGTAAAGGGATACACGGCGTATATACCCAATTTTTTGCCCACTTGTTCCGGGAAAATATCCACTAGCTGGCCGTTACGAAAATCATGATAAACCAAACAGCGCGGTACATAAGCAATGCCGTGGCCGCCTAAAGCCGCTTTTCTCAATGCCGTGGCGTTATCCGTAGAAAAGCAACCCGAGACTGTGACAATGTAGTTTCCTTTGCGGCCTTTAAATTCCCACTCGCTCGCGCCTGTGGTTTGGTAGGCGTATTGAAAGCAGTTGTGGTTGACTAAATCTTCCGGTTTTAACGGTTTTCCATTTTTCGCAATATAAGAGGGAGAAGCGCACACAACCCACTGTGAGTCTAAAATATGCCGCGCAATTAAGCTTGAATCTTCCAAATAACCAGTGCGGATCACTAGGTCAAAACCTCCTTCCACTAAATCAACAAAACGGTTATCAAGCGACATGTCCACCGTTAAGCCGGGGTGTAAATTGCAAAATTCCGCAACCGCGTCGGCCAATATTAGATCGCCTGATATGGTGGGTACCGACATTTTGATGTGGCCGCTGACATTTTCACCAAACCCAGCCACCGCATCGACGGCTTCTTGAGTGGCAAGCTTCACATTTTTCGCACCCTGTAACAGTGCCTTGCCTGCTTCGGTCAGGGTTAATTTACGCGTTGTTCGGTATAATAGCTGCACGCCTAGCTCTTCTTCCAAACGCGCCATTCTTTTACTAACTACCGAATTTGTAAGGCTATTCTGTTCTGCTACCTTACTAAAACTCCCCAGTTCCATCACTTGTGAAAACAATATTAGGTCGTCTGCTCGCATTTTATTATGTCAATTTTGGAATTAATTATTTTCATTATTTCCCTATATCCATAAAAAATAAAGGAGTAAATTTACCCCAAATTAACAAAAACATCACAAATATAATAATTTAGCTACCCGACGTGGCCGAAAGGTCTGTAGCCCCTACAGGATGTCTGCTCTTCAACTATCCTACTATTTAGAGTTAGTACGAAGAGCACACTTTACGAGGAAGTATCCAATGAACGAAACCTTACTGGCACTAGTGGCCTTCTCCCCCATTGTGGTAGCAGCGATTCTTTTAGTCGGGCTCAACTGGCCTGCGAAAAAGGCGATGCCCGTGGCCTTTGCATTAACTGTGGCCATCGCCCTCACATTTTGGGATATGTCGGCAAACCGCGTGCTCGCTTCTGTTTTGCAAGGGTTCGGTATCACGATTTCCGTACTCTGGATTGTGTTTGGCGCAATCTTCCTACTCAACACCTTAAAACACACTGGTGCTATCACCACCATTCGTAACGGTTTTACGGATGTTTCGGCTGATCGCCGTGTGCAAGCCATTATCATTGCGTGGTGTTTTGGCTCTTTTATTGAAGGCGCTTCTGGTTTTGGTACACCGGCAGCTATCGCGGCTCCGTTGCTGGTTGCGATTGGTTTTCCTGCGTTGGCTGCCGTATTGATGGGGATGATGATCCAATCCACTCCTGTCTCTTTCGGCGCAGTGGGCACACCCATTATTGTTGGGGTAAACAAGGGGTTAGATACGCACAACATCACCGAAACGCTGACCAGCAACGGTTCAAGTTGGGATGTGTATTTACAGCAAATCACCGCCAGTGTTGCCATCACCCATGCAATAGTCGGTACATTGATGCCAGTATTAATGGCGATGATGTTGACGCGCTTTTTCGGTAAAAACAAAAGCTGGACCGAAGGGTTAGATATTTTGCCTTTTGCGATTTTCTCTGGCTTGGCTTTTACTGTGCCTTACGCGCTAACGGGCGTCTTTCTTGGCCCAGAATTTCCCTCATTAATCGGTGGCTTGATCAGCTTGGCACTGGTTGTCACGGCCGCGAAAAAAGGCTTTTTAGTACCCAAATCACAATGGGATTTTCCAGAAGAGAAATCGTGGCCCGCAGAGTGGCTAGGCTCATTAAAAATTGATATTGAGGAGATCAAAGCTAAACCGATGGGCCTTGCATTGGCTTGGACTCCCTATGTTCTGCTCGCGGTTATCCTTGTGGCAAGCCGTGTGAGCAGCGAATTTAAGTCACTACTGGCTGGAGTGAGCCTATCCTTTAACAACATTCTGGCTGAAACAGGCATCAGCACGGCCATTCAACCGCTTTATCTTCCCGGTGGCATCTTGGTTTTTGTCGCGTTACTGGCAGTAATATTGCAGTCACGCAGTGCGACACCGCTCATCAAAGCATTCGGTGAATCAAGCAAAACGCTGATCGGCGCGGGCTTTGTGTTGGTATTCACTATCCCTATGGTGCGTATTTTTATTAACTCTGGCGTCAATGGCGCAGAGCTTGCGAGCATGCCTGTCACTACCGCCAATTTTGCCGCGGGTTTAGTCGGTGATGCCTTCCCTGCATTAAGTGCCACCGTTGGCGCACTTGGGGCGTTCATCGCAGGCTCAAATACGGTGTCGAACATGATGTTCAGTCAATTCCAGTTTGAAGTGGCGCAAACACTTTCTATTTCCAGTGTGATGATCATTGCGCTACAAGCTGTTGGCGCAGCGGCGGGCAATATGATTGCGATTCACAACGTCGTCGCGGCATCAGCAACGGTCGGTTTATTGGGCCGTGAAGGAGCCACGCTGCGCAAAACCATTATCCCGACTTTCTACTACCTTGTGATGACTGGCCTTATCGGTTTAGTGGTGATTTACGGCTTTAATATGACCGACGTACTAATGACCCAGCAACCCTAAGTTTGGTGATGTGATTTGGTATCAACTTGGTTTTTATAACCATTAATCTTGTGTAATAAATGCAGAGCTCGCTAGGCGGCAGCTCTGTACAAATTAGGATTCAATCTATGATTATTTCAGCCTCCACCGACTATCGCGCTGCCGCGAAAGCGAAATTGCCTCCTTTTCTGTTTCATTATATTGATGGTGGCTCATACGGTGAGCACACGCTCACACGCAATACCGCGGATTTAGCTGACATCGCACTGCGCCAACGCGTGCTTAATGACATGTCAGAGCTCAGTTTAGAAACACAACTGTTTGGCGAACAGCTTGCAATGCCGATTGCCCTTGCCCCTGTAGGTTTAACTGGTATGTACGCGCGGCGCGGCGAAGTGCAAGCAGCGCGCGCGGCTGAAAATAAAGGTATTCCTTTTACACTGTCTACCGTATCGGTTTGCCCGATCGAAGAAGTATCAGCGGCGCTGGCTCGACCAATTTGGTTTCAACTCTACGTGCTCAAAGATCGCGGTTTTATGAAAAACGTGTTGGAGCGCGCCAAAGCCGCGGGGGTAAAAAACCTCGTGTTTACCGTGGATATGCCCGTTCCCGGCGCGCGTTACCGCGATATGCATTCTGGCATGAGCGGCCCTAATGCGGCGATGCGCCGAGTATTTCAAGCGATGAAACACCCAAGCTGGGCGTGGGATGTCGGCTTGCTCGGCAAGCCACACGATTTAGGCAATATTTCTGCCTACCGTGGCACGCCGACTAAATTGGAAGACTACATTGGTTGGCTTGGTGAAAATTTTGATCCTTCCATTTCATGGAAAGATTTAGAGTGGATCCGCGACTTTTGGGACGGCCCGATGATCATTAAAGGCATTCTAGATACAGAAGATGCCAAAGACGCGGTGCGCTTTGGCGCTGATGGCATTATCGTATCCAACCACGGTGGTCGCCAGCTTGATGGAGTGTTGTCAACCGCCAAAGCCTTACCTGCAATTGCTGATGCGGTGAAGGGCGACCTGAAAATTCTGGTCGATTCAGGAATTCGCACTGGGCTTGATGTGGTGCGCATGCTGGCGCTGGGCGCGGACTGCACGCTACTGGGTCGCTCGTTTGTTTATGCATTGGCGGCGCAAGGTCAAAGCGGCGTTGAGAACTTGCTCGATTTGTATGAAAAAGAGATGCGCGTTGCCATGACCTTAACCGGAGCGAAAACCATTGCCGATTTGTCACGAGACTCGTTAGTCAAACTTTAATCTCATGATGACAAACCAACGGTAGCCGCACGTTAACCTATCCACAACCTCAATTTAAAATGGGAAACAATGATGGCCAGCACTCTTTCAGACGCCACCTATCGTCAACTGGAAACGCAACTCGCTACGCGCATCGACCCTGAGCGCATCATCACGCAACAGGCAAAACGCCTTGCTTATGGCACTGATGCCAGTTTCTATCGCTTGGTGCCGAAAATTGTGCTGCGCTTACAAAGCCTTGATGAGGTCATTTTTGCCATTAAAAGCTGCCGCGAGCTTGGCGTTCACTGCACGTTTCGCGCCGCTGGCACCAGTTTGTCTGGTCAGGCAGTTTCTGATTCGGTCTTGATCGCCTTAACTGATGACTGGCGCGGCCATCGCATTCACGATGAGGGAAAAAAAATCACCCTACAACCAGGGGTCATCGGAGCCGATGCCAACAAATACCTTACCCCTTTTCAACGCAAAATCGGCCCAGATCCAGCCTCAATTAACACCTGCAAAATTGGTGGAATCGCCGCCAATAACGCCAGTGGTATGTGCTGCGGCACCGCGCAAAATTCTTACCGCACTGTCGATAGTATGAAGATCGTCTTCGCAGACGGTTCCGTGCTCGACACCGCAAACCCAGAAAGCATCGCTGCATTCAAAATCGCTAAACCCGAATTGATTGAAGGTATTGCTCAACTTCATGCACAAACGGCGAAAAATCACACACTATCAAAGCTTATTCACCACAAATATCGCCTAAAAAACACCACTGGCTACGCCCTAAATGCTCTCGTTGATTACTCTGATCCGATTGAAATCATTGAACATTTGATGATTGGGTCAGAAGGCACACTCGGTTTTATTGCCGACATCACCTACAACACCGTCATTGAGCACGCGCACAAAGCCTCGGCGCTGCTTGTCTTTGCTGATATTGAGCAGGCTAGCCAAGCGGTTACAACCCTGTCCAAAACCCCAGTTGCGGCAGTGGAAATGATGGATGGACGCGCGATGCGCTCTGTCGCTGACAAAGCTGGCATGCCCGCATTTATTGCGCAATTGGATCTAGAAGCCGCTGCGCTGCTAATTGAGTCTCACGCCAGCGATCACGCAACACTTCACTCACAATGCAGCGCCGTGATGGCAGCACTAAGCGACTACCAGATCATCGAATCCGTACCATTCACCTCTGATACCAAAACGGTGGCAACCTTATGGGGCATTCGCAAAGGGATGTTCCCTGCCGTGGGCGCAGTGCGCGAAGTGGGGACAACCGTCATCATTGAAGATGTGGCGTTTCCGGTAGAAAGCCTTGCCAATGGTGTGCGCGATTTGCAGGCTTTGTTTGATCACTACCACTATCACGAAGCCATCATCTTCGGCCACGCTCTGGAAGGCAACTTGCATTTTGTCTTTACACAAGGCTTTGATAGCCAAAGTGAAATCGACCGCTACGGCGCATTTATGGATGAAGTGGCCGAACTAGTGGCAGTGAAATATCAAGGCTCACTCAAAGCCGAGCACGGCACGGGCCGCAACATGGCACCGTATGTGGAATTGGAATGGGGCAAAGACGGTTACGCCTTAATGCAACAAATCAAAACACTGTTTGATCCACAAGGCTTGCTCAACCCCGGCGTTATAATCAACGATGATCCGCGTTCCCACTTAGCTAACCTAAAGCCAATGCCAGCAGCTGATGCCTTGGTCGATCGCTGCATCGAATGCGGGTTTTGCGAACCTGTTTGTCCGTCTCGCACGCTATCACTCTCGCCCCGTCAACGAATCGTCTTGTACCGCGAGCTGCAACGTCGACGCGCTCAAGGTGAAACGGTAGAAGCTTCTGAGCTTGAAAAAGTCTTTGAATACCAAGGATTAGACACCTGCGCCGCAACTGGCTTATGCGCTGAGCGCTGCCCTGTTGGCATCAACACTGGCGATTTAGTGAAAAAGCTGCGCACCGCGAAATACCAAAAATTCATCCCCATTGCTACATGGACGGCGGATCACTTTGCCGCCACCACAGCCGTGGCTAAAATCGGCCTCAGTGCCAACCAATTGGCGAGCCAATGGCTGGGCGAGAAGTTAGTCGGCGGCGCAACCAACGGCTTGCGTAAACTCAGCAAAGGCAAAACGCCTATTTGGTATCCACAACTGCCGCAAGCCAATCATCAGAACTTAGCCATTGCAGTAGAAAACCTACCGCGCCGTGAGAAAAAAGTCGTCTATCTACCCTCTTGTGCGAGCCGAAATATGGGCCAACAAAACAGCGCGGGCGATCAGCGGCCATTAACCGAAGTGACCTTATCGCTGCTTAATAAAGCAGGATATGAGGTGATTCTACCTAATGAGCTCAACAGCCAATGTTGTGGCATGCCCTATGACAGCAAGGGAATGAATGAGCTTGCACAGTCAAAAGCGCAGCAGTTAGAAGCCGCGTTATGGCAAGCTAGCCAACAAGGGCGATATCCGGTATTGATGGATACCAGCCCGTGTGCAAAACGCAGTATTGAACAATTTACCAAACCACTGGAGATCTTAGAACCCGTCGGTTTTGTCAATAAGTATCTGCTGGATTCTTTAGCTATCAAAGTCAAAGAAGAAACTGTGATGCTGCATATCACCTGCAGTGCACGCAAAATGGGGTTGGAAGCCGACATGCTCAAATTGACCCAAACCTGCGTCAGCACGGTGATTGTGCCAGAGCATATTCAATGCTGCGGCTGGGCGGGCGATAAAGGCTTTACCACGCCAGAACTGAATGCTGCGGCCGTTCATCCGCTCAAAGAGCAAGTCCCTGCTCACTGCGAACGCGGATTCAGTAATAGCCGTACCTGTGAAATTGGCCTATCACACCACAGCGGTATTCCATATCAATCCATTTTGTATTTGGTTGATGAAGTGTCTAAACCGCTTTGATCTACCCTCAATCTTAAAATGGCTCATTGGATAAAATGGGCTGTTTTTTTGTCTCTTTATCTGGCGTACCTTTACCTCGCATACCAAGAGTTTGTAAATACGCTTTGGGGCTTAAACCAAACTGACTGCGAAAGCGTTGATTAAATCGCTGTTCCGATTGGTAGCCGCAACACTGTGCCAATATCGCTATATTTCGTTGGCCACTTTGCATTAAGTTCAGCGCGTGATTCACACGCACTTCAGCCAAAACCTCACGGTAACGGGTGCCATGTTGCTTTAAGCGTCGAATTAAGGTCGCGCGGCTCATGGCAAAGTGCGTTGCTACCCGCTCAAGCGGATGTTCTTCTTCTGGTAACTGGGCGAGGTAGTTTCTCAGCTTCTGCTCAAAGGGTAGAGAATTACTCTCAAAGAGCCAATGCAGTACACCTTGCTCAGCCAATTGTTGGTATAACACCATCAGTAGATAGGCTTGGGTTTCTTGGCTGATTAACGAAAGATCGAACGAGGCGAGCGCATTGAGCGAACTTTTCAGTGAGGGGCTGGTTGAAATCACAGGCCACATAACTGGGCGATCATGACTTGCGCTTAACGCAAGCATCGCCTCGGTCGGGCGGTAGGTGAAACTGAACAGCCTTGAAGAGAAGTAACCGTGTTCTGGTAAATTTTCGAAACTGAGCGAAGCTGAGGCCTCACACAACAATAACGAAGTGCTCGATAGATTAATGGCCTCTTCCTTATGAAACAGTTTTTTACTGCCAGATTGGATCTGAATCAAGCTTGGAGAGTGAATCCTCACATTTCTCAGCCTTTGTTGCTGAGCGGCTCGAAAGGTGGTGACTTGGTATTGGTGATTCATCACTCCCCCATGAATTAGCGTGTATAGGTTGCGGTCAGCGTCGCTTTTTCTAACGCCAAACTATTGAGGGTAAAACCAACCACCGCAGGTGATACATCGGCTGCCAAATTGAGTTTTTCCGTCGGGAGAGCCCATACCGTAAACTGGTAACGGTGCATTCCGTGCCCTTCTGGCGGACAAGCACCACCAAAACCAACGCTGCCATAATCGATACGTGTTTCTATTGCACCGAGCTTTTTGACTTCAACCCCACGTGCTAGCTCACTCACTGTCGCTGGAATATCCAGCGCAATCCAATGCCAAAAGCCACTTCCTGTCGGAGCATCTGGATCAAAAGTCGTAATAGCAAAACTTTTGGTTCCTTGTGGTGCATCAGTCCAAATTAAGTGCGGCGAAAGATTCTCCCCAGAACAACCCCAGCCTGAAAATTCAAAGGTTTTTGCCATCGGGTGGCCTTCTTGGATATCACGGCTACTGAGTTGCAGAGCGTTTGCCATCCCTGTAAATAATAAGCTGGTGGTTAACGTCGTGGTGACGATGGCCGAGCTAAAAATCGTCGAGTTCATTGTTTTCTCCTATGAATAAGTTCATGAACAAGTCTAGCAGCATCACCCATACAACATCCGACAAAAAGTATCATTTTGACGCTTTAATGATTGATCAGTGATACTTTTTGTTGACCCCATTCCTCTACCATCATCGAGATACTACTGGAGAGGACTGCTATTGATAATATTACGCACAATTAAGTTTACACACATATCGAGACTATTTTTGAGCCAATACTCTCATAGGCTCATATGCTTTATAAGGCATTGATTGCCACATAGAGGAGATCAAAATGCAATTATCAATACGTCTACTTGGCTTAATAGCAGCAGTGGTGTTGAGTTCTACTCAAGCCACAGCTTCAACGGAAAAAGAACCACTACCCACCATCGCGGATAAAGTTATCCATCCGTATTCTTTAACAACCCATCAATCTCTAACCACTCACTATCCAATTCATTCACCGGGAGCCAGCTTTATTAAGGTCCACTTTGATAAGTTTCAACTCAGCAAAGGAGGAAGCGTCACGCTACGTTCTGTACACGGTGACGAAAGTATCACCTACGACAGTTCAGAGAGCGGGCCTTTATTTGCCCGCTCGATTAATGGGGATAGCGTTATCGTGGAGTGGAAAACCGGCGAACACCCTGACCAAGCACAAATCTCGATTGACTATTTTATGGCTGGGAATGAAAGTGCCACGTTACCACAACCGAACCTAGCCGCTGATAACTCTGGGTTGTTTTCAACCTGTGGCATCAATGAAAGAAAAGATGTTGCTTGTTGGATCGACTCACACCCTGAAAAAGTGGCGTGGAGTAGCGCCGTAGCAAGGCTACTGATTGATGGCCGTAGCTTATGCACGGCTTGGCGTGTCGGGCCCAATAATCACATGATCACCAATAACCACTGTGTATCAACAGCCTCTGAACTAAAAAACACTGAAGTATGGTTTAATTACCAACGCACGACTTGCGGCGGTAGCTTGGATACCACAGTAAAGGTCATGGGCGATCAGTTATTAAGCACCGATTATACCTTGGACTACACATTATTCACGGTGGCTAATTTCGAGCAGCTAGGACAATTTAGTTACTTAGGCTTAGACAATTCAGAGCCCAGCTACGGCACGGGTATTTATATTCCACAACACGGCGCTGGTAACCCCAAAGAGTTGGCGATAGAAAGCGATCAAAATGGCTCTGGCATGTGCCAAATTGATATAGCCTCTACCAATGGTCGCGGTGCCAATACCGACACAGGGTATTTTTGTGACACTATTGGCGGCTCTTCTGGTTCACCTGTATTGGCCTCTGAGAGCCATAAAGTCATTGCACTACACCACTTTGGGGGATGTGAAAACCAAGGGGTCAAAATCAGCAAAATCTGGCCTCAGGTTGCACCATTCTTTGATAACCAGTTGCCCGTAGGGAAAAAAGGAGGCACTCCACCTCCGCAAGATGGCGTCATCCAACGTGGGCAAAGCATTACTGGCATCACCTTGAGCAAAGGCCAACAAAAACGATTCATTTTACCTGCATCAGAACGCCAAACAGCGGTGAAAATTTCGATAACCTCTGGGCAAGGCGATGCCGATCTCTATACCCTTTCAGGCAATCCACCGACCAAAAGAGTCTTTGATTGTCGGCCTTACCAATCAGGAAGTAATGAGCAATGCTTAGCAGAGCCAAATGCTGAGGATCTGCATATCATGATCGATGCATACTCGAATTTTTCTGATGTAACATTACAGGTAGAATAAAACAGAAAATTAGCTGACCAACCACTTGCAAGTCGCAAGTGGTTGGTCATAGTTTAAAACTCTTGGTTCATTTTTAGCAGGCTGTTGAGTAATACTGTTTCTTCGTTTGCATCCAAGTATCTCGTCAGATCTTTCACTAACTCCACATGCAACTGATTATGCTGGCGATGAATTTTCTGACCTTCCGCGGTTAAAGTCACGACAATCGATCTTCTGTCATCTGGGTGCGCGCCGCGTTCAATCAACTTGGCATTCACTAACTTCTCTATTTGAACGGTGAGCGTACCAGTTGTGATACCGAGTTTTTGCGCTAACTCTTTCATTCTCAGCGCGCCATGAATACCTAACACCTCGATGGTGTGGATCTGCGCCAGAGAATAGCCGGTGTCTCGCACCACAGATTGCTCCCATGAGGACATCTTGTCGTAAAATTCGGTTAATTGTTGATTCAGTTTTTCGATATTGCTCATCATGCCATCGGGTGAACTTCAAGGGTAAGGTGGTGGATTTTATCAAACTTCGCCAGTATTTGTTTATATTCTGCCACGGTTTTATCAACATGAGATTCTAAGATAATCGCAGCTGAGTAGTGATGACCACTGATTTTCCAAATATGGAGATCTTTAATCACCGCAAATGCGGCTAGCTCTTCTTCAATTAAACGTCGATAGGGTTGCTCGATGCTTTCATCTAATAAAATGGGGCTAGTCTGCTTGATAAGACCTATTGTCCACTTAGCAATCACGGCAGCGCCGACGATGCCTACAACAGAATCTAACCAGTTCCAGCCATAATATTTTCCAAACAAGAGCGCCACAATCGCCAGAAGAGAAGTCAAGGCATCGGCAAGAACATGCAAATAGGCCGCTCGTAAATTGTGATCGTGATGGTCATGGTCATGGTCATGGTCATGGTCACCATGATGATGATGGTTATCATGTAACAATAGCATGCTCACTAAATTCACCAGCAAGCCAATGATGGCGACAATAATCGCTTCATTAAATTGAATCGCCTCGGGATTGAATAAACGATGAACCGATTCCACCACCATCAGCAACGCCACAATACCTAATGCAATCGCACTGGTGTAGCCTCCCAACACACTCACTTTACCGGTACCAAATGAGAACTTCTCACTGTGTGCATGCTTTCTAGCATAACGGTAAGCAAACAGCGTAATGCAGAAAGCAGCCGCATGAGTACCCATATGCCAACCATCGGCAAGTAAAGCCATCGAACCAAAAATAGTACCAGCAATGATCTCCGCTACCATGGTAACAAGCGTGAGCAAAAGAACGTAAAACGTGCGTTTCTCATTTTGGTCTGCGCTAGCGATAAAGTTATGACGATGCTCGGTAGTAAACTGCAAAATCCCACTCACTTAGTTTGATAGTCAAAATATTTGATTTGAATTTAGTTTGATTATCAAATATTGTCAACAAACTCTGTCTATTGGTACCGAAACCATTGGGAAATAAGCTAAGTGGACAGTATAGGTAGGAAGAGGGAACAAAAGCCCTCCTCCGTTGAGAAGGAGAGCCGGAAGGAATTACCACATCAAATCATCGGGGACTACGAAATCCGCGTACGGATCATCTTCAGCAGGTAGAGATTCATCGGCGGTTTTATTTTCGATAATGCTCTCTTCATCACGCATGAAGATTTTATCCGCTACCACACCCGGGATGACAGCATAGCCATCTTCATAACGCGCGATAGCCAGGATTCCTTTACTCAGTTGATCACGAACCAATGAATCGACATAAAGTGACTTCACCAACTTACCATCAACAAAGTTGTATTTGATTTCACCGTGTTTTAGATCCAGCTTATTCATCTCAATCAGTTGTTTTACTTGAGCACGAATTTCTTTGCTCAACAACTGCTCTTTTTGCTGTTTATTCAGTGCCTTGTCGCGCTCTTGTTGCTCGACTTTATTCGCTTCTACTGCCGCTTTCACTTCACGTGCTTGCACGCGCGATTTTTTAGAGCTCTTTTTCGCTTTGCTGAGTTTTTTGGCGTTAACTAAACCCGCTTTTAGCATTTGCTCTTGTAGAGATAAGGTTGCCATGATCAATCCAAGTCAGTTATTTGCTGGTGAGTTTAACGGTTCATGGCGAGTGAATAAAGAGCGCTGTAGTTATCTTATTCATCCTAACGAGCAAAAAATGCTTTTCTAAACTCATAACGCTGCTTTGCCGCGTAGCGTACCCACTCTTCTGTCGAAAGGGTGGCATAGGCTGTCTTTCTCTGGTTTGAGAGCGTCTTTTCTAACTGCGCTAACGCTTGCTGGTAGTCAATGACTTGAGCAGCCTGCGCTTGTTGCTCGATTTGGCTATGGGCCACCTCACTGCGCTCATGTTCATTTAAGTAAAGTTCGGCCAAACCTTGTTGTACTTCTAAGCGCTGTTCTAACGATAAATGTTGAGGGATCAGCCGAATCGCTTGTTCATAGCGTGCATTACCTGTGTTTAATGAAAAGGCATCCCATTGATATTGATGCTGTGTAAGCCGCTGTTCAATGCTCTGCAACGCCTCTTCTACGGAAGCAATGCCTTCGTAGTCATTGGGTTGCTGTACAAAATCATCATAAGCGTACTGATCAGCAAACAAGATATCCGCTTGTCGCCCCCATACTTGTTGATCAATCGATTTTACATAAGCCATTTTGTCACCTAATTCCGTATCCTGACTGATGAGTTCCATTCCAAGCAACGCGTCACGTTCCGCCTGTTTTTGCCAATAGAGTGCAACCAGCTCATAGCGTTCATGGGGCAACTGCGTTTGTAATTGTTGTAGCCGCGCAGCGCACACATTTTGCTGACGACACTGTTGCCAAAACTGCTCTATTCTCTCTCTCAGCGCTTTGCCTATTTCTGTTTGCAGCGTTTCACCAACGAGTGTCCACTCTTCATGGGTTTGATGATCGCGATTAGCCAGCAAAGCAACGCTACTTTGCTCTGGCAAACGCACCGTGCCCGGCAATGCAACCTCAATTCTATTGGGGGGTGTTTGGATAGTGGGAAACTCATCCCTCTTCACCCACCAATAACTTGCGCTGCCGACTAAGGCAACGCAGATCAATAACCTAACCCAACGCATCTAGCGGATCTCAGCTTTAACCGGAAAGTGATCCGATAAATTGTAATGCTGCCATAAACGCTCGTCCGTGGTTCTTGGCACCAGCACAGTATTGCGGTTTTGTTGTTCGCTTGGTTGTGCAAACTCTTGACTTACCACCACATAATCGAGGTACTCCACGTTTTCACCACCGGATAAGGCTTCTCCTGCAAAATCATTGATACGCGGATCAAACGTTGATTCGGTATAGCCTGCGTAGCTAGGTTCGGTTGACGCAAGATTCGCGAGCATGTTTTGATAGTCATCGGCAAATTTACGTTTATTCACGTTAAAATCACCGCCATAAATCACCGTTTCTGTGCTGGGAATAGAGAACGATTGCGCAAAACTGCGCATCTGTCTGAACTGACGTTGGCGATAATCGCGAGCGGTATCGGTATCAAACGAGGCAGTATGCGTTGCAAACAGATGATAAGCCTGACCATTTTTGATAATTTCAGCATAATTCACCCCTTTATCAGCAAAACAGTCAGTTCCCGAGCAATCAGGGAAAACATATTGTCCTTGGTTAACAATTGGGTAGCGGCTGACGATCATCACTCCGCCGTCATGGATATTCACCCCAGACTTGTCGAGCATCTTCGTTTGGTATGGATACTCTTTTGCCAGCTCTCGAAGAAAGGCATCACGCCCCGCAGCAAACACTTCTTGCAGCATTACGGCATCATATCCTTTGATATGCTGAGGGATGATAGCAAAACGCTCGGCAATATTTGAAGCAATCACAGGTAACGCCCAAACGTTATAGGTCATCACTTTTAAGGTCTCAGCGTCGGGTGTTTCTTCTGTATTCGTTGGTGTAATGGTGTAATAAATGTCGTCGTAACGAGTGGTGCTGACGGATTTAAACGCAAGCTCGGTTGGACGTTCAATCAACTGCGTTGAGTAATAACGGTGAACCGCACGATCATTTTGCCACTGAAGAGGAACATCTCGTGCTTGTACCCCATGCTCAATGCTTGAGTTATACCAATGGCCTTCCATCTTCTGCTGTAAAGAGAAAACCGGCCCTTGCGGCAAAGTCACCATGGTTTCAAATTGGTACGTGTTGCCAGATTTCACCCCTTGCCAGCGGTTAAAGCTGAGCACCATTTTGGTTTCCCACGGGCCTAACGTTTCACTGTGTTGCTGCCATTCACTGCCTTGTTGCAACTGATCAGATCCGGTCTGTTTCACAGTAATAGACATCGGCAGCGCAGAGTTATTGGTTAAATAAATATCGGTGTCCGCCAATACCGCATGAGCAGCAAGAGACAACCCAAATAGCATGACTTTATTAATAATCTTCACGTTTTCATCCTTTAACTGTGAAAAAATAAATTAAGCCATCCCCCTATGAAATATTGATGTAAGAAATACGACAGTTTGAGTACTCCAAGAAAGGTCACGAAAAATATAAAAACTATTGAACGATTTATCGATATTTTTTCTTTCAAGGCAAATTTTAGCGTTATACTGCCCGCCCCAAATTATGAGAGGATTTTTTGTGGAACGTGAAATGTCAGTGATCATTGGTTTGTGTAACCCTAAAAGCCCAACCAACGTAGGTGGTGTGATGCGCGCGGCAGGTTGCTACCAAGCGTGCGCGGTTCGCTACAGTGGTGAGCGTTATGATCGCGCAGTGAAATTTCAAACCGACACAAAAAACATTCAAAGTAAAATCCCGCTCACCGCGATGGTAGAGATCACGCAGGACTTGCCAAGTGAGATGAAAATCGTCTGTGTTGAACTGGCAGAAGGGGCCACACCACTGCCCGAGTTTATTCACCCGGAAAAAGCGCTGTATGTGTTTGGCCCTGAAGATGGTTCTATTCCACAAGAGATAGTTAACCAAGCCAGTGAGGTTGTATACATCCCAACGATTGGTTGCATGAATTTGGCCGCGAGCGTCAATGTGCTGCTGTATGATCGCTTAGCAAAATCCAAGCTCGATATTGACCACAGCCAACGTATTCTGAGCAGCCGAGATGTGAAAAATCGTTTGAAGTTTAAACGTGCTGATCAACCAGCCACTTAAGGCTGCAATCGAAACCAATGAAACAAGCGAACGTTCTTCACTCAATAGAGCCTAACGCTCACTTATTTCATTGGCAGTCATAACGGCTAACTCTCGCTAGCGAATATCCAACTGTTTAAGAACCGATGGATAACCCCACCCATCTTCACCAACTTTAACTTCGTCTCCCGTTAAATAGTGATAAAGAGTGGGCGCAAGTGAGCCATTTTCGACTGAACCGAGCGGCGTGGCTTGATTGCCAATTGGGCTCCCCCAAAAACCGATAAAAGCATCTTTTTCTAGATAGCTTTCACCCGCATGACGCCCCGGAACTTTAGTATTAAAGCCAACGCCCTCTTTAGGAAATAGGTTAATGGTGCCCGCACGGTCGTCTTCATAAATAGCAGCGAGCTGATTAACCGAATCTGGACGGGGCGTAAAACGTGTTAACTCTCGCCACTGCGCACTTGAGCACCACGTCTCAGCTTGATTCGCTTTAGCGTGATAAACGCAACGTTCGACGAGTTGTGCATAATGTTCTAGCTCGTCAGATGAAGGAGGCGACAAATAAGCATTTAGCTGCTGAACGCCAAGCAGCAATGGCTGTTCCGATTTAGCAAAATAGCGCAGTTTATCACCCTTTTTTTCAATCCATTCATCCACTCGTTTACCTTGCCGCTCGCCAACCAACCGTACAGAACAGTCCGTTAAATCACATGGTTTTTCTCTCACAACTAAATAATCTAGGCTTTCAGCAAGTTGCGCTACGGTTTCATCGATCACATCAACCTGCTGCCCTGGCTTAGAATGGATCGGTTGCCAACGGATCAACTCTTGATAAACCGGTTGAACTTCCCATCCAGCTTCTGCATTAAAGAAATCCATCATAAAATTTCCACCCGCAGTGGAAGCGACGACCACATCAATCCCTTTGTTTGACGGCGCGTTAATCGCATTCGTCATTTTTGGCCCTTCTCCCTCATCCGATGAGATTTTCTTCACCTTGAGTTTTATTCCCAGTTGCGACGCTAGCGGTTCAAAGATCTGTTTTTCTGGATTGAGGGAGAAATAAACAGGAGCTAAACCATGATCGCCAGCCATGCCCCATAACGTGCGGTCATATACTCCCGCGTCTTGATAGGTTGCTTCTATTTGCGCTAGCCAGTAATCGAGGCGGTTTAGTTCCCCAGTTGGCATGATGACTTCATCGCTGAATGGGCCGCTAAAATGAGCAAAATGATCCGGCCATGGATTATAAATCAGCGCATAGTCGGGCATTCCTTTCAGTTCTTTTTGTGCAAGTTGTTTCAACTGGTGAGCAAGCACTTGATGGCGAGTCCAGCGAGTATAAAAATCCCACTTGCTTATCTGCTGATAGCGCGTGACCTCTTCAACTAATGTCGCTCGCAACTGTTGAAGTTCACGTTCGACAATCGCGCGCTCTTTCAGCTCACGCACACACCGCTTTTCACCAAAATCACGTAGTGCCTCACCCGCCCCTAAATTCACTAAACCATCATAAGTGGTGTGAGCATTCCAATCGTATTGCGCATTACAGTTGAGGGTGTTGAGGTAAGCGAGGCGATCAAACATCGTTTGTACTTGGTTTTTAACCAGTAAGCGATCAAGCTGCAGTGCATCATTACCAAAAAAGTAATAAGCTCGGTCGGTTGGGCGATCAACAAAGTGGAAATTGGGTATGCCAGTACCACCTTGGCCGGACACCTTAGCTCCTGTTTTTATGATCGGTAAATTACGCACACTGATCGTTGGTGTTGATGAAATGCCCACTTGAGTAATAGAAGCGCGATGATCACGATACAAGCGTTTAAAAAACGGCAAGTAATGTGGATCGTGATAAGGCTGCTCAGCCAATATCTGCATGAAACGTACTTGTTGCTGATGTTCAGGTTGAACCACCTCCATTGAAGAGGGCTTCGTGCTCAATCGATTGTTGTGATCTTGGTGAGCTTTGCGGATAAATGGCTTACTCGGGTCAACCAAACCTTCGATCAGCCCTCGTTGCAAACCATCCACGGTGATCTGCACTGCCATACGACGTTGTTGCTGAGAGCGGAGAAACGCAATCAATGCTTGAGGATCATCATCAAATGCTTTTTGTAACCAGGAATTTAGTGCTTGTTCACGCTCTTGCTGATAGACAAATTGGCGGTAGCCTTTTAATACGTTCATACGCACAAAATCAATCAAAGTAACCGTGATTGCCTCTGCTTTGTTGTTCACACGTGCTGTATTTTCTGGCTTTGCATCTTCTAATACCCCAAAAAGGGCTTGCTTCATCTCTCCTTCATCCATCCCATTAGCAGCCTGACTAATAATTTGGATCACTATCGGTTGGATTTTATTAATCAGTAATCGATCGGGTTCACTTGACGTCAGATATTGATAGTGATCCGGCAATCTCTCAAGCTGTTGCCACTCACCAATTTCAACCAAGGCATCATACACAGTCACCATGGCCGCAATAAATTGGGCATCCACTTTAATCCCTTCATGATGCCCTTGATCTTTAATATTTTCTTTTTGTTCACTCACCACCTCTTCCCCATAATGGTAGAGGCTATGCTCGAATCCCTTTAAAACCTTTGCGTCATAAACAGTACTTAAATACTGTTTAAATACATCATCATTTTCTAACCCCGTATAACGATCATAATATTGATATAAAAAATAGCCCAGCGGGATGGCGTAAGTTGGGTTAGAAATTTGTGCAATAACGCGAGCTTTTGTTTTTGCATCTAAAGGCAACATAAGGATATAGCTATCGAGTGTTACCCCGGCAATGGTAAATAAGGTCGAATCACGGGCAAAGCGCGTTGAATAGCTTAAAGACGACGCCATTTGATTTTTCAATATTTGCGCCGAATTGAACAGCCCGCCAACCACAGGCGCGTCACTGATAGCAGCGAAAGAGGTTGATGAAAGTAAAGAGGTTAAGAGTAACGCGATGGGTTTTAGCCGCCCAAAAGAATAAAATATCATACTGTTTTCCCTACAGTTATTGCATGCGCACATTGTGGCAAGCTTACTCGTAAGGTCAAGTCGTAAGTCATATTTCCGTTATAACTCGGCCATATATCCACATTAAAAGTAATGATACCAATTGACTATTCGATAATGACGAGTTCCATTGCCTTTTTACCGATTCGATTCTATAAATAATGGAAATAAAAATAAATAAAACTCTCATCACACGATAGAAAAACTTGGCTTAATTCATTTTTTACTTATTTAATTCGGGAACCGTCTCATGCGCACCAATCAATCAGTTACACAAAAAGAAGTCAAGTTTCCACCTAGCTATAATTTATTATCGGTCACTAACCCAAGCAGCAATATTACATATGCTAGTAAAGAATTTTGTGAGGTCGCAGGCTATTCATTAGAGGAACTAACAAACCAGCCCCACAATATGGTGCGCCACCCTGACATGCCAGCAGAAGCATTTAAAGATATGTGGGATCACTTAAAACGCGGCCAATCTTGGATGGGTATCGTCAAAAATAGATGTAAAAATGGCGATCATTATTGGGTTGATGCGTTTGCTTCTCCGATAGTCGAAAATGGCAAAACCGTTGAATTTCAGTCGGTACGTTTGTGTCCAAGTCGAGAACACATCACCAACGCAGAAAAAATCTACGCGCAGCTTAAAGCAGGCAAAACACCCAGGCAGTTAAAGCTGCCTCGGACTCGCCTGTGGCAACGTTTAGCCATCGCCTTAGTCCCGATTGCAGGCATCAGTTTTATGGCTGATACTCTTCTTCCGGGAATAGGCTTAGTATTGATGTTATTCCTGTCCATGGTTGCCGGTTATTATTTAACTCGCCGTTTAGAATCTCTCAGTGCTGATGCACGAAAAGTATTTGATAACCCACTAATGGAATTGGTGTATAACAACCATATTGATGATATTTCTGAAATCAAACTTGCGTTAAAAATGCGCCAATCCGAGATCAATGCTATGGTGGGACGCATTCAAGATTCAAACCAACAAATTGGTGAGGCTGCCAATTCATCTTCAAAAAACTGCAAAACAACTGCGACCAATTTAGAAGGTCAAACACGAGAAACGGAACAAGTTGCCGCCGCGATCAATGAAATGCACTCTACTGCGAATGAAATTGCACAAAATGCACAAAGTGCATCAGACGCAACAGAGAAAGCAAAATTGGCCGCCGAAGAAGGTATGGATTCGGTAAAAGATACATTGAATGCAATGCAACAGCTCGCAACCCAACTAGACAGCGCTTCATCGGTTGTCACACAATTGGCAGACCACGGAAAAACCATTGGCCAAGTGTTAATTGTGATCCAATCTGTCGCTGAGCAAACCAACCTGCTTGCACTTAACGCCGCTATTGAAGCTGCTCGGGCTGGCGAGCAAGGCCGTGGATTTGCGGTCGTTGCCGACGAAGTTCGCACCTTGGCACAACGCAGCCATGAGTCCACTAAAGAGATCCAAAATGTCATTGCGCTGATTCAAACCAGCACCCACCAAGCTGTCGATGCGATGCATGAAGGCGCACAGTTATCTAAATTATGTGTTAATAGTGCTAATGTCTCTGGCGATAAACTCAATATGCTACTTACACAAGTGATTGATATTACGGATAGAAATGAACAAATTGCCACCGCCGTAGAAGAGATGGCACGCGTGACTGAAGATATGAATTCAAGTGTTCAATCGATCAGTGATGTCTGTGTTGCGACCAATATTTTGGCCAGTGATACACGAGATGAATGTGAGGATTTAGTGGTAAACCTTAGCTCTCAAGGCACATTAGTTCGCCAATTCCGACGGTTATAATTTCATGCCCTACCAGCCCTCTAACGAGGGCTTTTTATTAACGATAGATAGACTTTGTGGACTCTCGCACAATTAAATCGATAGGGGGTAACCTAGCATCGTGCCTCTCACCACTGAGCAAGTTGAGAATGGAATGCGCACACACCGCACCGATCTCTTCAATTGGTTGACGCAATGTCGTTAGGGCCGGAGTGAAATACTGAGAGACAGGTAAGTCATCAAAACCAATCACTGAAACATCATCTGGCACTCGCACACCGTGGTCAGTTAACGCCTTAATGGCACCATAAGCCGTTTGATCATTAGCAGCAAAAATAGCCGAGAAATGGACTTTCGACTGCAACAGTTCAACCGTCTTTTCATACCCACATTCAGAGCTAAAGTCACCTTGTTTAATGAGTTTAGGCATAGGCTTAATTCCCGCTTCACGAAGCGCTTTTTGGTAGCCAGTGAAACGGGCGGTTGAATCAGGCTGATTAGCGAGCCCTTTTATATGAGCAATGTTCACGTGCCCTAATTGCAATAGGTGCAAGGTGGCAATATAACCGCCGAGTACATTGTCCACATTAATGCAACGTACATTATTACTAACAATTTGGTGGCCGACAGCAATGATGGGAATCGATTGAGCATATTTGAGGATTTGATCGCTTTTTAAACTGCCTGTCACTATGATCATTCCATCGACATTGCTTCTGGCAAGATACTCCAGTGCATGTGCTTCCAAGTTTTTCTGCCACTGACCTGTGGCAATCACCAGTGAATACCCTTGGGTCATTAATACCTTCTCCATGTCATTCAGAATTCGACTGGTGTGAGGGCTCTCTGCGTGCTGCACTAATACACCAATAGTCATCGAACGCTTATTGCCTAGATGACTGGTTGGGTAACTAGGTTTGTAGCCAAGGGTTTTAATTGCACGTTCAATATTTTGGCTTTTTTCATCCGATACGTAAGTTGTGCGATTCAAAAAACGAGAGACAGTGCTTGCCGAAACCTCGGCAAGCTTAGCGACATCATAAACAGTGGGTGCTTTCTTTGATTTTCTCATGGCGATGTTTGGCTCTTTAGAAGCACTCCTTCTCCACACGGAGAAGGAGTCTATCGTTTCTTTTTACTGTGTATCCCAACATATATTGGCGATCACAAATTGACACTCACCATTAGTAAATAATGAGAAGGGCGTGTCGAGATGAGTAAAACTTAATCCCTGCTCAGAGAAATGTGAACAAGCAATGTTCACGCGCGTAAAGCTATCATTGATGGTGGAAAAGTAGTGGCTGACGTCCACTTTAACCACGTTATCAATATCCCCCAAACACCCAGGAACAACGGCGCGTTGCAGTGACAAATAAACAGGTTCTGTTGCCGCTCTGAGCACTTTAATCTCAAAACTGACCACACCATGCGCATTATCGTAATGGCTGAAATCTTCCGCTTGCCCTAGCCCCGTTTGCGCATAAACCATTGCTCCACCCCCCAGAATTTCTACCTCAACGGCGTCTTGCTGCTGCTGGTAGTTATACGGCTTAGTTCGGACAGCACCGAGTTTCATCACGTTGTTGCGTGAGACATCCACGCCCATCCAATGTTCAGCATCCGACACTTTAAGTTGATAATCGCCTATCGTCGCCATAATGCCATACAGATGCTCTGCACGTGTTGCTTGCCATTTTGCTTCTTCTGAGTCGATATCTAAATCAAGGTCATCTAAATCTCGAGTTTGTTTTTTTTCAGCATAATTAAGCCCATAACCGTATTCAAATAAAGGAGCATGTTCCCCAACAGGAGACTGCTCACATTCAGGCACGACATAATTGGGAATATGAGGAGGAATACGGTTCACACAGGTGCTGCGCTTTTTATTGGGCCAACTGAATGACAAGGTACCAGAGAAGTCGATATTAACTTCACCATTCTCTTTAGCCACTAAAACATCAGTAATGCCACGTCCTTCGCTGCCGGGTAAAAATGCCGCAACAAAAGCATCAGACAAGGATATTTCTTCATTGACAAACAGTGGACGACCGCTAAAGAAAATCGATACCACTTTTACGCCGCGCTTATGAAATGCTTTGATTTTTTCGCTATCTGCTCGGTAGCGACGTTTCAAGGTTGAAAACTCCAAAGATTGCCACGCTTTAATGTCACCCATCATTTCAGAATAAGGATCTTCACCAAACACCACAACCGCAATATCACCCGCTTGCCAATCACCCGTTAATTCTGGATCGTAGCAAACATTATCTATGCCCAATTCGGCTTCTAACGCCATTTTCACTGTGGTGGCTCCGGGGAAATCGGCTAAGTTATTTTCATCCCCTTGCCAAGTGAGGTTCCACCCGCCCGCTTGCTTTTGCAAATCATTGGCGCCGCTGCCCGTTAACACAACCTTGCACCCACGTTTGAGCGGTAAAATACCCTTGTTATTTTTCAACAGTACCATCGATTGCTGCACGGCTTGGCGAGCGATAGCACGATGCTCAGAGCAACCAATCAGAGATTGCTGACCAGCCAAAGCTCGCGCTGAAGGATGCGGTTTTTTCCATAAACCCGCGCGCATTTTCACCCGTAAAATACGCGTCACAGCATCATCAATTCGGCTCTGGCTCAGTACTCCACTTTTGGCATCGCTCACCGCTTGACGATAGGCTGATTGCCAATGCTCACGAATAGGGATCATTAAAATATCGTTACCCGCATTGATAGCGTAAGTCGCATTCCCATCGGTACATTTACTGACTTCAGAATGACCATGCCAATCGGTTACAACTAATCCATCAAAGCCCATTTGATCTTTCAAAACATCAGTGAGTAGATACTTACTGCCATGAATTTTGAGGTTGTAATCACCTGAAATGTGCGGTGCGTGATCGTAGTTCGCTTGGTTATCCCACGAATTAAATGAAGACATCACCACTTGCGCACCGGCATTAAGGCCACTGAAATAGCCCATGGCATGCACGTTACGCAGCAGATCTTCACTGTAAGTATTGCTGCCACGATCAACACCATTCACTGTGCCGCCATCACCCACCCAATGTTTGACGTTTGAGATCACATGGTGCTCACCTTGTAAGTCAATGGCATCACCTTGCAAACCTGCGACCATTTCGCTGGCATAAACATAAGTCACTTCAGGGTCTTCAGAGTAACCTTCATAACAGCGCCCCCAACGCAAATCACGAGGGGTGGCCACGGTTGGTGCAAAGGTCCAATCAATACCCGTCGCGGCGATTTCCAGCGCGGTAATACGGCCAATTTTGCGAATTAACGCAGGATTGCGCGCGCACCCCAACCCAATATTGTGCGGAAATACGGTTGCGCCAAAGACGTTATTGTGGCCGTGTACTGCGTCAGTCCCCCACATAAACGGAATATGAAATGGGCGACCTTGATAAGCTTTTTCTGCGGCAAACCAGTATTCATCGGCTTTCGCTACCCATTCACTGGCTGGTGCATGTTTATTGCTGTTTGGCCAAGAGCCACCACCATTGAGTACCGTACCAATCTTATAATCGATGATTTCTTGCGGCGTAATATCGCGGATTTCTGGTTGGATAATCTGGCCAATTTTTTCTTCTAAGGTCATCAACCCGACGATCCTTACTACTTGCTGTTCAATTTCAGGGTCAGCTTTGATTGCTGATTCTATTTTGGGCCAAACGTCGAAATAAGGGGCTTGCTTTATTATTGTCATCGTCTTGTTCACCATTAAAAACTGGCCAATGAGTTTTCACTCAGCGCATCAAAAATATGAATCGCATCTAGGTCGAGATAGAGTGTAACCTTCGTCACCTCTACCTCTGCCGCTTGGGTTTCCACCATCAAAGGCTGGCCTGCAACATGGGTTTTCAACAAAATACTCGCACCGAGCAACTCTTTATCTTTGAGCGTGACGGCAATTGGCAATACACGTTCATGGTTAACTTGTTCTGCGCGTAAGTGAATGTCGGTGGGGCGAATACCGACATGCAGTGCGAGGTTTTTAGACGCATGCGCTTTAAATCGCTCGGGAAGCGGAATAAAGATGTCACCCAGTTGGATAAGCCATTCGCCATCTTGCTGGATAAGTTGTGCATCAAGCATGTTCATCGAAGGGTTACCAATAAACTGCGCCACAAATTTGTTCGCCGGGCGTTGAAACACCTCTGTTGGCGTACCGACTTGCGCAACATAGCCATCTTTGAGGATCACAATGCGATCAGCGAGCGTCATGGCCTCAATTTGATCATGCGTAACATAAATAGTGGTGGTTTTAAGCTGACGATGTAACTGCTTGATCTCTTCGCGCATCACACCACGAAGTTTGGCATCTAAGTTAGAAAGTGGCTCATCAAACAAGAACACTTTTGGCGTACGCACCATGGCACGCCCCATCGCCACGCGTTGGCGTTGACCGCCGGATAACTCTTTAGGCTTACGATCAAGGAGCGGGCCAAGCTCTAACATTTTTGCCGCTTTACGCACTTCCTTATCGATTTCAGTTTTTGGCATGCCTTTTAACTTCAATGCAAACGCGATATTTTCATACACGCTCATATGTGGGTAAAGCGCATAACTTTGGAACACCATCGCTAAGTCTCTATCTTTGGCATCTACGTTATTCATCCACTTGTCACCAACGTAAATATCACCGGCCGTAATCGACTCCAGCCCCGCCAACATGCGTAATGTGGTTGATTTTCCGCAACCCGATGGGCCAAGAAATACCACAAACTCACCATCATTCACCGTGAAATCAAAATGCCTAACAACATCCACATGACCAAACGACTTCTTAATGTTCTTAAATTCAACTTTTGCCATAATTTTTCTCCTTCACACTGCGCCTTCTTTCAACAAAACCACGCCAGCATGAGTAACTAAAATGAGGGATTAAAGGCCAATTAGCCTTTTACTGCACCGGATGTTAAGCCGCTTATCATCTGTTTGGACGCAAAGAGATAGATAGTCACCAACGGCAATATAGAAATGGTGGTGCCAAGCATCACCGCACCCCAAGGCGTATTTGGAATGCCTTGCACGCTACGTAACGCCTGAGTAATGACGTAGTTTTCTGGCGATGTGAGCACCACTAACGGATTCATAAAGCTGTTCCAGAAAAAGACAAACTGTACAATCGCCAGTGTTGCCAACGCTGGTTTCATCAACGGCAAAACAACGCTCCAGTAAGTACGAAACTCTCCCGCGCCATCGAGTTTGGCCGCTTCTAATAACTCTTTAGGAATAGAGGCCATCACGTGTTGGCGCATTAGAAAAATCCCAAATGGAGTGGTGGTAAACGGCAGCCAAACCGCCATGTGGTTATCCATCAAACCCAGAAATTTCACGATCATAAAATAGGGGATCAAGCTCAAGACGGGTGGGATCATCATGGAAGCCACCAACATGCCAAATAGCGCGTTCTTACCTTTGAACTGAAACACAGCAAACGCGTAACCGCCCATACTGCAAAACAACAGTGAGATAGTGGTGCCTAAAAAGGCAATGTAGATAGAGTTAAACATCGCCTGCCAAAACGGCATAATCTGCAACAGCTTTGCATAGTTAATGGCTAAGCTATCCCCAATGGCAAAGCTGATGCCTGAACCGAAGATTTCCGTACGATCGCGCGTTGACAGCAGCGCCGACCACAAAAATGGGAAAACAGTGATCAACGCCGAGACAATCAATACAACCGCCAGTAGCGCCATCATTACTTTAGTGATGAGTTCAATGCTGCGATCACTGAGTTTTAAAGCGTGGATTGACATGCTATTACTCCCCCAACCCTTTTTTACCAAAGAAGAAAAACTGAATCGCAGTACAAGTTGCAATCAGCGCAAACAGCAGCCAAGAAATAGCGGATGCCGTGCCCATCTCTAGCCACTCCCAACCCACTTTGTAGAGATACATTGAGATGGTTAAGCCCGCTTGGCCTACGCCTCCGGTGCCGCGCGTTAATACAAACGGTTCTTCAAACAGTTGTAAGTTGCCAATGATGGTCATGGTGACGGCAAAGAAAACGAAAGGGCGAATCATCGGCAGTGAGATATTCCAAAAACGGCGAAAGGCGTTAGCGCCATCCATCCGCGCGGCCTCTAAAATTTCTTTGGGAATGGTCATTAAACCTGTGGTGTACAACACGATGTTAAAACCGGTGTATTTCCAAAAAACCATGATGGCAATCGAGGGTTTGATCATGTTGGCATCATCTAACCAACGGATAGGTTGATACTCATTAAGCCAAGAAAATGCCCAGCCAAAGACACTGCTATCAGCTAAAGCCATTAAGCTTTGGTTGATGATGCCCGAATTGGGTGAATACATATTGAAGAAGATGAGCGACGCCGCCACCGTTGAGGTAATGAATGGCAAAAAATAAGCGGATGTCAGCCAATGACGCAGCCGATCGCCCAATGAAACCAAAATATAGGCCACTGGAATAGCCACTAAATGTTGAGCGACGCCCGAGGTTATCGCCAACCACAATGTATTGCTTAATGAACGCCACAACCAAGGGTCGGTCAATGCAACTTGGTAGTTATCAAATCCCACATAATTCATGGCGGCAACCCCTTCGACGGGGTTCCACGCATGAAAAGAGAGATAGACAGAAAACAGGAGAGGAAAAACTCCAAAAACAGAAAAAATAATCAAAAACGGCAATAGAAACCCGTACGGTGTAAGCGCTTTCAAACTCAGGTGAGAAAAAAAACGTCGACCCGATGGCGCTTGCACAGCGTTGCTCGTAACGTGATTCATAATAACGACCTCTTAGGCATAACATCATGCCTTCTATAACTTACGCTTAGTGAACCACCAGCACCGCTGGCGGTTCTTTTTAATGATGACCGTGCTATTGCATATTACGGGTACGACGCTGAATCAAACGTTCTGCATCTTTCAGTGCGGCTTTGATGTCTTTGCCTTCATCCAACACTTCCATCAGTGCATTTTCTAAGATGATAGAACGAGCCACATGGTCGCCTTTCGCAGGCGCGACTGGTTTGATGTTTTTTGCCACATTCGCAAACAACAAACGCGCTTTTTGACCACCTAGAAATTCAATTTCTTCATTGAACATTGGGTCATCGTAAGTCGTGACATTAGAGGGGAACGCGGCAATCGTTTCGAACGCTTTAAGCTGCACACCACGGTTGGTTGTCATGTACTCAATCAGCTTCCACGCTTCATCTTGATGTTTTGACTGAGTAGGGATTGAGAGAAATGAACCGCCCCAACTGCCGTAAATACCATCAGGAAGGTTTGATACGGCCCATTTGCCTGCTGTATCTGGCGCAATCCAGTTTTTCAGATGTCCGAGTAACCACGCACCAGAAAGCTGAGTGGCAAAAGTACCGTTACGGAAACCTTCATACCATTCGTTAGACCATGCCAAAATTCGGCCATCTAGCCCTTTTTCACGAATCGTTTTTGCCACTTCAAATGCATGTACAAAACGTTCGGAAGTGACGACTGAATTCCCCTTACTATCAAAATACAATCCTTCGCCGTCAGGAACCGTGGTAAAAATGATCGCTTGTGCTACATCAGCGGCGGATGCAATCAGCTGTACGTTTTGTTTCTTCAATATTTCACCGGCTTTGATGTAGGAGTCCCAATCTTTTATCGCTTTATTGATGTCAATCCCCGCCTTTTCAAACACATCGGTTCGGTAGTACATCACGCCAGGGCCAAGGTCGACAGGAATGCCATACATATTGCCATCACCACCCTTGCCTTGTGCCCAAGCATAAGGTGCGAAATGGTCTTGGAATTTGTCCGCGCCATATTTTTCGGACAAATTGACTAAGCCACCGGAGGCAACAAAGGGACCAATTTTCTCTACATCAACCACAATCACATCCCCCGCTCCGGATCCTGTGGCAAGGTTCGTCGTCAGCTTGGTGTGGTGGTCGCCGTGGTTATTCATTAAATAGTCAACCTTGATACCACTCTTTTGTTCAAAGTCCGGCAATAAGACTTTCAAACTGCTATCAAAGTCGGGGAAACCGTCTAAACGGATGGTGTGGTCGGCAGCATATGTAAGCGAAGAAAATCCTAAAGCCACGGCGCTTGATAGCACTAAGGTCTTAAATTTCATGATTCATCCTTAATATCTTTATTGTTAGGTTTATAGGGTGTTGAGTAAATTTTTGACGGAGTCTCGTATCACCAACGAAGGGGATAATTTGAAGTTCACGTCGCGTTTGTTTTTGTGCAGCTTTTGAATAACGAGCTGAACCGCTTCTAAGCTCATCTGTTCAAGAGGGAAATTCACGGTCGTTAACGCTGGGGTGAGGTAACGCGCGAATAAAATATCGTCAAATCCAACCAAGGATATGTGTTGTGGTATTTGCAACCCGACACGGCGCAACTCTTCAAATGCACCAAATGCCATATGATCGTTTGAAGCAAATACGGCGCTAAATTCACAGTGACGCATCAGTAATTTGCGCATCGCTTTGACGCCGGATTCTTCGGTAAAACCAGCTTCAGACACGAGCGCTTCTTCATAGTCAAGCCCAGCCTCTTCCAACGCTTTTCGGTAGCCTTGCAGACGACCTCGCGCATCAGATTTATCCAATGGCCCAGTAATACAAGCAATTCGTTGATGACCCTGACTGAGTAAATACTGTGTCGCCAAAAAGCCACCTATCTCGTTATCAATGTCAATACAGCTGCTGGCCATTTCAGGAATAAAACGGTTCACTAGCACCAAATGAACCCCTTGTTGATCCAATTCAATCAAGTAGTCATCGGTTAGATGTTGAGTATGGAGAATTAATGCATCGACTCGGCGACCTAGCAGAAATTGCACCGACTCTTTTTGTCCTTGCTCTGTGTTCGAGCCTGCCGTCACGACGACGTGGTAGCCAAACTTACGCAGTTGCTCTTCAATGTTATGCAAAATGCTTGAATAAAAAGGGCCCCCTAATTCCGGTACTATGATGCCGATGCTCCCCGTACGGCTTGAGGCCAGTGCTTGAGCAATAGAATTGGGGCGGTAACCAAGATCTTTAATCGCCTTTTCGACTCTGAGTTTTTTATCGTGGCTAACACGGCTAGTTCCATTAATCACCCGCGACACCGTCGCTTGCGATACACCTGCATGATCAGACACATCTTTAATTGTCGCCACTCTCGCCTCACAACATTACTGACAAAACCAACAAGAAACCGCTTTCATGAGCTAGTATTCAAGATATCCCCTCGCTTTAGCGTGAGAGAAATCACATCGAACTAGGCACACAAATGACAATTATCTAAACATTGAAAGCCACAGCAGTTTCCCAGGCAGCCATGAAACTGTTTCATGGCAATCGGAAGAGAGAAAAAGATGGTGGCCGATTACCGTAAATAAAAAAGGGCCACTAATGTGGCCCGAAAGCGTAAGTGTATCGCTGGAGGTTAAAAACCACGGCAGGCATCGAGCGAGCCGTGAAAAAAGAATGGACAGTTAATGATCAAATATGGGGTTACCACCACGCTTCCCACATCGCGCCAATCGTTACCGTATCTGGGTTACTTGCGGCTTTAAATAGGCCGTCTTTGTCGATCACAGTTTCGTTATCGGCATCACCCAAAGTGGCATAGAAACGGAGCATTGGTCGAGCGCCTGCACCTTTACCAAACGAAATGTTCTGCGATAGTGTCACTTTCCAAGAAGAGTTGGTGGCGTCAATGTTGTCAAAATCTACAACATCATAGCCAGCTTCTAACCACGTTGAGTTGGTCTCATCCCAAAAATACATCGGGCGAACCAACACGTTGTAGTTAGTACGGTCATACTGTTTGTATGCACCATCTTCGTAGGCTTGATAAGCCGCTAGGTATTCGATCGCCGCATTGTCTCCCAGCGCCTTACTCCCATCAAAGCTCACCAACAACGCTGATTGATTCTCCGTTTTCCAAAAAACACTGTCTTTGGCGTTATCAGCATAACGCACCACCAAACGGTCATCCCCAAACTTCAATTCACCCGCCACTTGAAACGCGTTGAGTTTTTTGGCAGTTGGATCCGAATTGTCATCAAAGCCGTAGTTAGCATAAATGCTGAGATTGGTTGTATCAGAAAATTGAATGCCGTGGATTTTGGTGGTCAATGCGTAATTACCATCTGGATGATCGCTAGGAGAAGCCCCCGTTGCACTAACGACACTGGCGTCGAATTTAATGCCTCCTAGATTAAGGTTGTAGAAACCACCACCTTGCCCATCATGCGTCATCCAAAAATAGTCGTTCAAATTCGTTGAAATACGTTGGTGAAAGTCTCGACCAGCCCATACGTAAAGTTCAGGTTGGCTTTCAAAAATGTTGGTTCCGCCAGCGTAAGCTTTAGGCACACCCACCTCATCACCCCAATGGTTGAACATCACCACCACATCCCAAATAGCACCGCTGTCACTGACGAATCCTTTACCAAATTGAAACTCACCACCGTTACCTTCGTTACCTAAACGGCCTGTTGAGTTACCGTTTAAACGACCATTGGTTTCAACCAGTTTGACATCGCCATTTTGGTAGGCTGCGCCATAGCGAGCATAACCAGAAAATACGATACCCGCGGGAACGTTTATATCTGGTGTCAGCACCAGTGGTTGTTGATCTTGATCCAACACCTCAGGATTTGGCATTGGATCATTGGCAAAAGAAGGAGCAGAAGAGAGTACGGCAGCCACAGCTAGGGATAGAGGTAGAAGCTTATAATTTTTCATGTTAAGTCCTATTAATCACTTGGTTTGTTTTTGTTCTGTGGTCAGTTTAAAAAATGAAACAAGTGAAAATTAGGTGTCGCTTCACAGCGCGCTCGACTGCTTTTGGCGATGAAACTGAGGAAGAGCGTTATTGTTATTTTTTATTAACACCATCAATACATTAAACGCAAATTGATTCACAAAGCAGAAATGAAATCGGTTTCATTTCATAGAAATAGGACGAGTTCATCACGAGATTAACGCTCAAGTATTCACCAAATGATTAGGCTTTTATGAAATATTTCATCCATATGATGATTTTCATGTCATTGCACGGAACAACTCGCTGGGGATGAACGTCGCTCTCTTCACGTATAGCTGTTAACATACTCAACGCACATAACGTACAAACCATTCTGAGCTTGTTTTTCACCGCAGAGGCCACATATTAAAACCTCTACCCATATAGTTGAGCCGAGCAATGTCAAACACCACCCCGTTATCTCCACCTTCACTCACGCGCCAACTCTTGCAAATGACTTGGCCGATGATGTTTGGTGTGCTGTCCCTCATGAGCTTCCAACTGGTCGATAGTGCGTTTATCGGCCAACTTGGCGTGTTACCCCTTGCCGCGCAAGGGTTTACATTACCCATTCAGATGATCATTATTGGCCTTCAGGTTGGGCTTGGCATTGCGACCACAGCGGTGATTGCTCGCGCATTGGGTGCGAACCAAATTCGCTACGCGAAGCAGCTTGGTGGGTTGGTCGTCGCTATTGGCAGCATTGGGGTTGCTCTGTTTTCAGTGATTATCTATTTACTGCGTCATCCCATCTTAGCGCTACTCAGCGCTCCTGAATCTGTGTATCAGATCGTCGACAGCTACTGGATTTATTGGTTAATCAGTGCTTGGGTGGGCGCGGTGCTGTACTTTTTATACAGTCTGTGTCGAGCCAATGGTAATACGATGTTGCCGGGTACTATGATGATGGTCACCAGCATTTTAAACCTGATTTTAGACCCTATTTTTATATTCACTTTTGATTTGGGTATTGAAGGCGCAGCGCTGGCGACCATTCTAGCCTTTGGGATTGGCGTATTCGTGGTTGCGCCCAAGGTGTCGAAAAGACACTGGATGCTGTTTGATTGGTCAGATTTGGATGTAGGGAAAAGTATTCGCTCTATCAGCCATATCATGGGGCCGGCCATGATAAGCCAGCTTCTTCCACCGCTTTCTTCGATGCTGGCAACCAAACTATTGGCCAGTTTCGGCACCGCAGCTGTCGCGGCATGGGCGTTAGGATCTCGTTTTGAGTTTTTTGCGATGGTAGCAATATTGGCATTAACTATGTCGATGCCACCGATGGTGGGTCGTTTGCTTGGCGCATGCCAATTACAAGACATTCGAAAATTGGTTCGTGTTGCGTGCCAATTTATTCTTGGGTTTCAGCTCATCATCGCCGTAGTGACCTATCTATTATCCGGCCACCTTGCAGCGCTGATGACCAGCGAACAAAGTGTCGAATCCATTTTGCACTGGCACTTAATGATCGTGCCAATCAGTTTAGGGCCGCTTGGTATCTGCATGTTAATGGTCTCGGTTTCTAATGCGTTGGCAAAATCATACACAGCCTTAACCATTTCCGCGCTGCGCCTGTTTGTGTTCTTCTTGCCCTGTTTATGGGTTGGCGCTCAAATAGCGGCACTGCATGGCCTGTTTATCGGGGCGTTGGTCGGTAACATCCTCGCAGGCCTTGCCGCGTGGGTGATGTACCAACGTGCACTTCGGCAAGTTGAGCAGCAGAAAAACCATTGAGTTTAGGTAACACAGAGCCAAAACGAGCAATCTAGTCTCAAAAATATGAATCTGGTCTATAGTTAACACACGTTAAGTTGATGAATATTTTCGATAACTATGGACAACAAACCGGTTTTCGTAATTGCGGCGGAAGTGGCAGCAGAGCTAAACCAAAGCGTACTCATTGCAAAAAAATTACTGCTTGTCGCCAGCAATGCCAGAGCTCTGGCTCTGCGTGCGGGCGAAAGTGCCGCAGGTTTTCGGCCAATTACTGATTCGATTGATGATTTAGTCCGCGTCACGCTAGAGGCGTCGCACACCATCAACTTGAAGGCGCAGCGTATCAGCCAACTCGCAACTGCAAGGACTCGTGCACGCGCTGCGCTTGAACGTTTTGAAAATGTGTATATACAAGCGCATAACGCTCGGCATTTACACAGTTTGGATGTCGTACATCATCAGAACCAAGAGGAATATAGCAAACTCAGTCACAGTTTCTACTCTGAAGCTCAAAACCTGCACGAGTTATTGCAAACCTTATACGACAACCTGCGCATTGCACAAATCATCTCGATCATGCTGAGCGTGGAAGCCTCTCAAGCAGATGAGCGATATCAAGCTCAACTGCAAAGCATTGCGAATAACGTCGCTGAACTGGCAAAAGAAATTCAAGCTCACGTCATGCTATCGCTCAAAACATTCTCTCTCTTTTCTCAGGTGAACTATGCAATCAAAAATACTATTTGAACGCGGCCATCATCGCTGGGTGATGTTTGCTCGCGATCCAAACAAACCAGAAAAAATCATTGATACCAACCAATATATGATAGTCAATCGTGATCAAGCGATATTGCTAGATCCCGGTGGCATTGAACTGTTTTCGGCGATGCTCGGTTGCGTCGTGAAAGAAGTGCCGATTGAACATATCAAGCATCTTTTTGCCTCTCACCAAGATCCAGACATCATCTCTTCCCTCGGTTTATGGGATAAAGCACTGCCCAGTGCAACATTACATTCACCTTGGTTGTGGGAAGGGTTTATCCGCCATTTTGGTATGGAGTCAATTCAATTCTCCCCCATCAAAGATGAAGGTGGAAAAGTGTCCTTATCAGGTCACGACCTGCACTTTATCCCAGCACATTACATGCACTCTTCTGGTAACTTTTCGGTTTACGACCCTGATGCAAAAATATTGATGTCTGGCGATATTGGTGCCGCGCTCGACAGCCCTAATGCCTCTTTTTTTGTAGAAGATTTTCAAAGCCATATTCCAAAAATGACTTATTTTCATCAACGTTGGATGCCATCTAACCGCGCCAAAAGTGATTGGATTGAGCGAGTCAGCCAGCTGGATATTGAGATGATGTGTCCGCAACATGGCGCTATTTTTCGGGGCGATGATGTTCAACGATTTTTGGAATGGCTAGATAAGCTGGAAGTTGGCGTAGCGATAAAAAAATAGCGATGTTAAGGCTCTCGATGAGAGCCTTACAAAAAGAACAAATTAAGCTTGAGTAATAGGTTCACGCTCGACCGTATCGGGCTGATGCTCTGCGACCCAGTAAAGCCAAATCATCACTAAGCACAGCACAAAGCAAAGACCAAACAGCCAGTTTGAATTGAGGTATCCAATCACCGCCCCCCCAACCAGTGGCGCAATCGCAAAACCTAACGAATAAAGCGCGGCGGCACCAAAGTAAGAACCACGCAAATGGGCGGGAGCCATGCGGTCTATTTGTACGTTTAAGGTTGGAAAAGCAATGACTTCGCCCATACTCAAAACAAAGCAAGCGAGCGCCCAACCAATCGGTAAATCTGCGGGGGTAAACAGAAAGCCGAGTTGCGCAAGCCCCATCAATAACATGCCGATCCGAGTTCGTACAAACAGCGGGACGTTTTCCAACCACTTCAACATTGGGAACTGGAAGATGATAATGGTCATGGTATTTACCAGCACTAACCCTGCGACAATTTGCGCTGCATCGGCGGCACTGGTGCGTACAATCACTTGTGGAATAGACGATTCTACCTGCCCATAGATGAACATCATGATGAAGTTCGCCACCATCAACTTCACAAAAATATTATCTTTACTGATCACTCTTAGCGTCGAAGAAAAATCAGGCAAACCAGAGCGATCGGGTTTGGTGTAGCGCCCTTTACGTTCAATACCGAGCAGCAGCCAAAAGCCAAACAATAAATACGTGCCGCCGGTAAAGAAAAAGAGTGTTTGTGGATGAGAAAGCCCAAACGTAATCCCAAGCAGTGGCCCAATGGCACCACCTAGATTGAGTAGGAAATAGCGGATGTTGAGCGCCAGCTCGCGATCTTTCAAATTCGGCAAGTTATCACCAATCACTGCTTTGCCCGGCGCTTCAATCATTGGTCGCATTAAACCAGTAAGGACGATAAGCACGTAAAACTGCCAGATTTGATCAGCCACACCAATGCCACTGTAGGCAAATGCAGCCATCACACTGCCAAGAACCATCACCCACTTGCGACCAAATTTGTCGGAAAGATACCCTGAATACAGCCCAGTAATTGCTCCTACAACAGCAGAGGTCGCCAGCATTCCACCCACTTCAATCGGCGATGCACCATAATCTTGGTAAAGAAACACGATCAAAAATGGCCATGCCATGAAAAAACTGGTACGAGCAATCAATGTTCCGGTTAATACCGTCCACACTGAAAAATTAAACCTTTTTACCCTTTCTAAACGAAATAAGCTTTCCTCTTTCGCCATAAAAACACTCCTTACTTTCAGCCACTTGACCATGCGTTCACACGATGAACATCACATTTCTAGTTCTTATTGGGTCAATATATGAAGATAATGTTAATAAAGATAGTGTTTTTTATACAGGGGGGATCGAATCATAAAAACAAGCAGCTAACCCCAAAAAACCTAGTTATTTCGGATGGTTAGATATTCTTTGATTCATAAAAAAACCGCATAACCTTTCGAGTTATGCGGTTGAGACTAGGAAATAGTAGTCGATTTATAGTTTGAAGAAGGCGAGCTGCGCTTTTTGCTTCTCGGCCAATGGTAACGGCTCCATGCTGGGACTTTAGCAGAGGCAATAGCTGTTAGATCCGTGAAAAAATGACCACTCGATGAGTGGCCATTTACCGTGATTATAACTTGGTGATGCACTGTCCAATAAGGTTATTTTCTAAGCGCATTCAGTTTGGCTTGTGCTAAACCGAAGATGGTATCAACCGGGTAGCTGCCATCTTCTGTTGCTTCGCCTGCGGGTTTGCCAGTAAAGAGCTCAACCGCTTCAGTGACATGTTCAATAGCCCAGATATTGAACTCCCCTTTCTCGACCGCTTTAACAACGTCAGCGCGTAACATCAGATTGTGCATGTTTGAACGAGGAATGATGACACCTTGCTGGCTGGTGCGCCCTTTGATTGCACACACATCAAAGAAACCTTCAATTTTCTCATTCACACCGCCAATCGGCTGCGACTCACCAAATTGGTTCATCGAACCTGTGATCGCAATATCTTGGCGATTAGGCCGTTTAGAAAACGCAGACACAATCGCACAGAATTCGGCCATGCTGGCACTATCACCATCCACACCACCGTATGATTGCTCAAATGTGATGGTCGTGGTGAGTGGTACGCGCGCCGTACGGCCAAATACCGAAGAGAGATACGCGGATAAAATCATCACACCTTTAGAGTGGATGCTGCCACCCAGATCGACACTGCGCTCGATATCGATAATGTCACCATCGCCATAGGAAGTGGTGGCGGTAATACGGTTTGGCGCACCAAACATATGATCGCTGGTGCTCAATACCGACAGCGCATTCACCTGCCCGACCGCCATGCCTTGCGTTTGGATTAGCGTTGTACCGTTAACATACGACTCCATCACACTGTCTTGCAGGCGGCTCACTCGCATCTCTTGGTTGCTGAGCGCCTCTTCGACATGATTCTGGCGGATCATGTTTGAATTCGCCTGCTTCGCCACATAGTTAGATTCGCGTAACAAATTGGCAATATGCGCCGAATGAAGTGACAGTTTGCCTTGATCGCCCGTTGTACGTGAACTGTGTTCAATGATGCGTGCAATCGCTTTACGGTCGCAATGCAGCATATTGTTGTCGTGCACTATGCTCGAAATAAAACGCGCGTAATGTAGCTCGGTATCGGGCGTACGTTTCATCTCATCTTCAAAATCGGCCGTTACTCGGAACAATTCGCTAAATTCAGGATCGTAATGAGTCAGCAGCTGATAAGTGTGGTAATCACCAAATAGGATGATTTTCACATTTAGCGGGATAGGCTCTGGGTCAAGTGAAACCGTCCCTGTTAGCGTGACCTCTTTTTCCAAAGAGGTAAAACTCATTTGACGTGAACGCAACGCACGCTTTAAACCGTCCCAAACATAGGGCTGTTCAAGCACTTTCACCGCATCCATCAACAGCACACCACCATTGGCTTTATGTAAACTACCCGCTCGAATCAACGAAAAATCGGTAAATACTGTGCCTTTAAAAGTCGCCGTTTCGATATAACCAAATAGAGAGTGGTAGTTCGGGTTCTCTTCTACCACGATCGGTAGCTTGTCTGAAGGCTGGCTGACCAGCACATTGACTTTGTAGCGACGCGGTAGACGCTTATCTAAAGAAGCTGTCGCGACTTCGCCTTGCTCACTGTCTTCATCTAAGAAAATGTCCGCATTATCGACGATGTCTTTTTGTAACTCCGTAAGATACGTTTTAATGTCTGGGTAGCCAGAATAATCTTGCTTAAGCTGCTTAATAAAGTGGGTAATGACGCCAAGCGTTACTTCATCATTAAGCTTTTTGATCTTCTCACTGTAGGAGTCTTCCCATTCGGTCAGTTGACGTACCATATTGCGTAGGCTGATTTCTAGCTCATCAATGGTATGGCTAAAGTGCTCTTGCTCTTTTTTAGACAAGGCGTCAAAGGACTCTTCGGTGTGCATCTCTTCACCGTTCATCGCAACAAATTGATAGTCGCCTTGAGTGGTGATGGTTAAGCTAATGCCTTTATCTTTGGCTTCTTTACTGATGCTATCCAATTCACTTTGCTGTTTTTGTGCCATCTGATTTTTCAGTTTATCGGCACGAGCAAAGTAAATCTCGTTATCAAAAGCTAACGGGATCGCATTGACCAACTTATTCATTAACTTTTCAATGTCTTGCTTGAGTTTAACCCCAATACCCGAAGGTAACTTCAGCACTTTTGGGGTTCGAATATCGCTGAAATTGGCCACATAACACCAATCAAACAACGCATCGACATCATGCTGATGGCGGTTTAAATAGCGCAAAATCATCGTACGTTTGCCCAACCCATTACGGCCAATAGCGTAGATGTTGTAACCCTTCTCTTTGATCGACATTGCAAATTCGACCGCTTTTTGCGCCCGTTCTTGCCCCACAATCTCATCAACTGGGTCTAACTCCTTAGTTGATTTACAAGGGAGTTTTTCTAACTGGGCAACGTGGTAGAGCTGCTCTGCATTCAATCGTTGAATCGCCATCACTCCGCTCCTTAGCTTTTGGATTCTTGTTGTAGTTTGACCTAAGTGTAGAAGCAATTCATTTATATTTTAGCGAGTTACACCTTATTCGCGTTTAACCGAACAAATAATAAACAATCACCACACTTAAAATCGCAAATAACAATTATTTGCATTTGATAATAAATTGCATTTAAATAAGTGAACGCCGTCATTCTGGAGAATTGAGTATGGACTTACAACAGTGCTGGACAAGCTATCTCAAGGCTGAACAACTATTAGCGCAGGGGCATTGGCCACAAGCACACTGTTTGTTTGAAGATGTACTGCATCATATACCAAGCCATATTCAATCAGCGCTAAACTGCGAACATACAAAACCTTGCCAGTTGGTGTGCTTGATCTCTGGGCTATGTGATGCTGCTGTTTCTCAATCTGAAATTTTCAACCACTTGGGCCAGCATAAACAAGCCTTTGATGTCTTAAATCAATCTTATGCTCTGCTGCAGTTTACTGCGATTGAGCCCAACGCCTTGGTTAACCGCCTTGCCAACGTACTCACCAAACAAAGCGATGACTTGCTCAAACATATGGGTGCTTTTTGTTCAGCGCAGCGCAGTGCGACTTGGATGTTGGAGTTCGAACACGTACAAAAAGCGCACCACTACTTCAACCAACTCAAACGTTATAACCAAGTACAGGCTCAAGTTCCGTCGTCAAACTGTCATTGTTCAACTGAATAATCACCATAGAGTTACCATTCCGGATAAGACTGACCACCTAGCATCATTCACAGCCGCTATAAGTAACGTGCTGTGGTCAGGGGATGAGACTTAGGCAGAACCTAACCTCTCACCCTGAAAATGTGTCGAGATGGCATGAGAATTTAATCGATTGCGTTATCAATAGTTGATGTATGTCAAATTGTCGTAGACAATACGCACCCGAGTCTAGGGGCGATCCCTAGACTGCGTTCTGCACTTTTGGAGGAGCGCATTGGTTTTAACTATCGACATTATAGTTAGAGCCTATTTTCTATTTTTGCATGACGCTGCTACCGTTGGCGCATGCTAAATACCTCGTTTTTAAGGGAAAGATGATGGTAATACCTGAAAACAGCAGTATTGTGATTTTTGGTGCTTCAGGCGACTTAACCTATCGCAAGCTTATACCTGCTCTGTATCACTTGTTCGCCAGTGATCAACTGCCGAAATCCTTTGCTATTCTGGGTGTCAGCCGAACCCAATACAGCGATGAGTCATACCGTGAAAAATTAAAGCGCTCTCTTCAGGAAATGGAAAAGACCGTCCCAGATATTCTCGACGCCTTTTGCGAGCACTTGCATTATCAAGCGATCAATACTTCAGATGTTGCAGAATACGCGCAGCTCGCCACGCGTCTTGATTCTTTGGCTGAGCAATACCAATTCACGCAACGCAACACTCTGTTCTATCTCGCGACGCCGCCGAGCCTTTATGGCGTCATCCCGGCCAATCTCGCAGCGCATGGATTAAATAGCGAAGCGCAAGGTTGGAAGCGTTTGATCATCGAAAAACCGTTTGGTTATGACCTCGCATCGGCTCAAAGCCTTGATATCGAAATTCATCGCCATTTCCAAGAACACCAGATCTACCGTATCGACCATTATTTAGGCAAAGAGACGGTACAAAACCTGTTGGTTTTCCGTTTTGCTAACGGGATGTTCGAACCTTTGTGGAACCGCAATTTCATTGACTATGTCGAAATTACAGGCGCAGAATTTTTAGGCGTCGAAGAACGCGGTGGCTATTACGACGGTTCTGGTGCGGTGCGTGATATGTTCCAAAACCATTTACTGCAAGTGTTAGCTATGGTTAGCATGGAACCACCAGCTGCCATTAATGCCGATTCAATTCGTAACGAAGTCAATAAAGTGCTGCAAAGCCTGCAACCGCTTTCTGATGATGACCTACGCCACAACCTCGTACTGGGGCAATATACGGAATCGGAAGTTCGTGGCCAGTTTTTACCCAGTTACCGTGATGAACATGGTGTGGCAGCAGATTCGCGCACTGAAACCTATGTCGGTTTGAAAATGTTTATCAATAACTGGCGCTGGAATGGCGTGCCATTTTATGTGCGTTCAGGTAAACGTTTACCAACGCGCGTCACCGAAGTGGTCATTCACTTTAAGCGTACGCCACACCCTGTTTTTGGGCAAAATGCCCCTGAAAACAAGCTCATCATCCGCATTCAGCCCGATGAAGGCATTCAAATGAGCTTTGGTTTGAAGGAGCCAGGTGCGGGCTTTAAAGCCAAAGAAGTCTCCATGAACTTCCATTACACATCACTGGAAGAAACCAAGATGTTGACCGCTTATGAACGGCTTCTTTTGGATGCGCTCAACGGTGATGCAACTTTATTTGCGCGTACCGATGCCGTAGAAGCGTGTTGGAAGTTCGTGCAACCTATTTTGGATTTTAAACAAGACCCTCAATCGCTGTTTGGCTATGCCTGTGGCACGTGGGGACCAAAAGAGTCCGATTTGCTGCTACACAATGATGGCCGCGCGTGGCGCTTCCCGTGTAAAAACTTGACCGATACGGATTACTGCGAATTATGATCAATCATAAAATTTTTCAAACCCCAGAACAGGTGGTTGAAACGCTCGCCAATGAAATGCAACGCTATAGCGAGCAAGGTCAGCCAGTTCATATCTCCCTTTCCGGTGGCAGCACACCCAAAATGCTGTTCAAATTATTGGCCAGTGAACCTTATGCACAGGCGATTACATGGCAAAACCTGCATTTCTGGTGGGGTGATGAACGCTGTGTCGCTCCTGACGATGCCGAAAGCAACTTTGGTGAAGCCAATACACTGCTGTTTAGCCAAGTGAACATTCCACCTCAAAATATTCACCGTATTCGCGGCGAAGATGATCCACAAACCGAAGCTAAGCGCTTTGCCGATGAGATGGCAAAAGTCATTCCATCCGTCAACGGTACTCCTGTTTTTGATTGGATTTTGCTCGGTGTTGGCGCAGATGGCCATACGGCATCCCTGTTCCCTAATGTGACAGACTACGAGGATGAGAATTTATTTTTAGTGGCAACGCATCCGGAATCAGGCCAACTTCGTGTCTCTAAAACAGCGAAAGTGTTGGAAGCTGCAAAACGCATTAGTTACCTCGTTCTTGGCGCAGGTAAAGCCGAGATCGTACACGAAATTCACACCACGAAAGCCGAGGATCTTCCTTATCCGGCTGCCAAAGTTAAATCAACAACTGGCGAAACAGAGTGGTTTTTAGATTCAGATGCCGCAACAAAGATTGCGTGAAGGAGAGAAATAAATGAAAGGTGATATCGGTGTAATCGGCCTAGCAGTGATGGGCCAAAACCTTATCCTAAATATGAACGACCACGGTTTTAAAGTGGTAGCTCACAACCGTACCGCGGCAAAAGTCGATGAGTTCCTAGCAGGTCCAGCAAAAGACACCAATATTGTTGGTGCTTATTCACTGCAAGAGTTAGTCGACAAACTGGCGACACCTCGCAAAGTGATGCTGATGGTGCGTGCGGGCCAAGTCGTGGATGATTTCATCGACCAACTGGTTCCGTTACTCGATAAAGGTGACATCATTATCGACGGTGGTAACACGAACTTCCCAGACACCAACCGCCGTGTTGCAGCACTGCGTGAAAAAGGTATTCACTTTATCGGTACAGGCGTTTCTGGCGGCGAAGAAGGGGCACGTTTTGGCCCATCTATCATGCCAGGTGGCGCACCTGAAGCTTGGGAAGCCGTGAAGCCAATTTTCCAAGGTATCTCAGCAAAAACCGAAGCTGGTGAACCTTGCTGTGATTGGGTGGGTAACGACGGCGCGGGCCACTTCGTTAAAATGGTACACAACGGTATCGAATATGGCGACATGCAGCTAATTACCGAAGCTTATCAGTTTATGAAAGACGGCTTGGGTTTAAACCATGATGAAATGCAAAAAGTGTTTGCTGATTGGAATAAGACCGAGCTCGATAGCTACCTAGTGGAAATCACCGCTGATATCTTAGGCTACAAAGACGAAGATGGTGAAGCTCTGGTTGAGAAAATCCTCGATACTGCTGGCCAAAAAGGCACAGGGAAATGGACGGGCATTAACGCACTCGATATGGGTATTCCGCTGACGCTGATCACTGAGTCAGTTTTCTCTCGTTGCCTTTCAGCATTGAAAGATCAGCGCGTTGCTGCCGAAGCGCTGTTTGGTAAGAGCAATATGCAGATCGAAGGTGATAAACAAGAGTGGGTTGACGCACTTCGTCAAGCGCTACTTGCGTCTAAGATCATCTCTTACGCACAAGGCTTTATGCTAATGCGCCAAGCGTCTAACGAGAATGGTTGGAATCTTAACTACGGTAACGTGGCATTGATGTGGCGTGGTGGTTGTATCATCCGCTCCGCATTCCTGAGCAACATTCGTGATGCGTTCGAAGCTAACCCAGAAATCGCCTTCTTAGGTTCAGATGCCTACTTCAAGGGCATTTTGGATAACTGCCTAGCGGCTTGGCGTAAAGTAGCGGCCAAATCAATGGAAGTCGGCATTCCAATGCCATGTATGACCTCCGCGCTCACTTTCTTAGATGGCTACACCACCGCTCGCTTACCGGCTAATTTACTGCAAGCCCAACGTGATTACTTTGGTGCTCACACTTATGAGCGTACTGACCGTCCACGTGGTGAATTCTTCCACACAAACTGGACTGGTACAGGCGGAAATACGGCGTCTACCACTTACGACGTATAAAAAATTCGGCTTACGATGAAAAAAGGACTAGCTAAGCCCCTTCATCTACGCCTATAATTTGACCGTCATGGAGGATGTTAACTAGGTTAACATCCTCTATTTTTTGTTTCCAAAACTACATGAGATCCAAAGATGACCATCAATAAGTTCTATGTACTTGTCCCACAGGCTGTGGAACAAGACACTCATAGGGAAAATGAAGTTCAATCTGCTATGGAAGCTCAACGTCAGGCATTAGTGCAACAAGCGCAGAAACAAGGCGCAGTAGCATAATCCATAAGCAGAGTGTGGCAACACGCTCTGCTTATCACTCCTCTCTACCTCACCTATAAGCATATCGTTTGCCAATCATGATTCACGAAATACTCCTTTAAGTGATCAATCAAAGCTCTGACAGCGGGTGATAAATGACGCCGAGAGGGATATAAAGCGTAAATGTCCATTTTCTTCGGTTGCCAATGCGCTAACACCTGCTGTAAGTCCCCCCTTTCTAACGCACCCTTGGCTAGATAAGTCGGCTGTAAAGCAACGCCCATCCCGTGGATAGCCGCATGTAACAAAGTGGTGGCTTCATTTGCAGTTAGCTGGCATGGCACCTCCACCGATTGATGCTTATCATCTTGTTTTAAATGCCAAATATGTCGCTCAAAATTTTTGTATCCAAGACAACGATGCTGTGAGAGATCGCTTGGTGTGACTATTGGCTCACAGCGCATGAGATAGTCAGGAGAGGCAACCAATACAGAATCACATTGGGCGATAGGGCGCCCGATTAAAGAAGGATCAGGATCGGCTGCAATACGGATCGCTAAATCAATTCGCTCTGCAATCAAATCTGCGGTTTTATCCTGTACATCAATATCAATTTCGATATTTGGATGCGTATTCAAAAAAGGTTTAACGGCCGGGATCAGTTGAGAAAAGCCAAACGACATGCTGGTCGCAATCCGGATTTTTCCAGATAACGACTGTTGATCCATCAACTGATGTTCTAATTGCTGCGCTTGCTCGACCCATAATTTTATCGCGTCTAGGCATTGAACTCCTGCTGATGTGAGCGATACTTTTCGTGTGGTTCGGTTCAATAACCGAGCTTGTAACCAAGTTTCCATGGTTTCAACATGCCGAGTCACCATAGGACGAGAAATATCCAGCCGTTCCGCTGTCGCCGTAAAACTTTGGGTAATCGCTATATCTAAAAAGACCTGAGCTGCTGTGAGTTTGTCCATGATTAGTTCTAATTAAGAAACAATGATGTCAATTATTAGCTATATATCCGAACAAGTCTAATTCGTATGATAGCTCTCGAACCGATAACATACTCTTTGGATAAATAATCATGAAAACACTGACTCTACTTACAGCAACCACACTCATCAGCAGCACCGCGTTTGCAGCACAACAACCTTTGACACTTGACGTCTACAATGCAGATGGCAATAGCTTCCATGTCAACTCCACTTTGGTTTATGGCGAAACAGAAGCGATGGTGGTTGACACTGGCTTTACTAAAGCCGACGCACTCCGTATTGCAGCAAAAGTACTAGACTCTGGCAAAAACTTAACCACGATTTTTATTAGCCAAGCTGACCCTGATTACTACTTTGGCGCTGAAGTACTGCATGACATGTTTCCACAAGCGAAAGTGCTGACGACTCCTGGCGTACGTGCAACGATTGCAGAAAAACTCGAAGGTAAACTGGCATTTTGGGCTCCAAAAATGGGTGCAAATGCCCCTGTAAAACCAATACTACCAACGGCTTATAATGGCAAAACCTTAACCATTGATGGGCAAACTATTGAAATTCGCGATGCGGATGGAGAATTAGCGCATCGTCCTTATTTATGGATACCAGCCAATAAAGCGATTTTAGGTAACGTCGCGGTATACGGAAATGTTCATTTATGGATGGCTGATGCACAAAGTGATGCGAGCCGCCAAGCTTGGGCGCAACAACTTGATCAAATGAAAGCACTCAAACCAAACGTAGTGATCCCGGGGCATATGACTTCTGGAACAGCGCTTGATGCTTCTTCAATTGAATTTGCACAACAATATCTTATGGATTTTGCTAAAACCAAAGCAAACAGCAAAGACAGCGCTCAGTTAATTCAAACCATGCAAAACCTTTACCCTAATGCTGGCCTACCAATGGCTTTAGAAATTGGTGCCAAAGTTCACATGGGTGAGATGAAATGGTAAACGTCCACTATATTTTCGACCCAATGTGTGGCTGGTGTTACGGAGCAACCTCTCTGATTCAGCAGTTGAATGAAATGAGCGGAGTAAAACTGCACCTTCATCCGGGTGGAATGATCGAGCGATCGCCTCTTTCAGATGGTTTTCGCCAACATGTACTGCAAGCTGATCAGCGCATTGCTCAGCAAACAGGAGCCGTATTTGGGGAAGGTTACATCGCCAAAATCAAAAGTGGTGAAACCGTGATATTGGACTCATACGTTACTGCTCAAGCCATTATTGCAGCGCAATTACTCGGTGTATCGCCAAGTGTTATGCTCAAAAGCATTCAACAAGCGCATTACCAGCAAGGTTTGCCTGTGGCCGATACTGAAACATTAGCACTGTTAGCCCAATCGCTTGACCTAGAGCCAAATCTATGGGAACAAGCGATGGAGCAAGCTAAAGCTCAGTTACCAGAGCAGTTAGAGCAGACGCAAAGCTTAATGGCGCAATATCAGCTTTCTGGTTTTCCCTCGATTGTGTATGAAGCAGAGGGGCAATGGCGAACCGTATCTGTTAGCCATTTCTATAATCGACCACAACAATGGGCTGATTTCTGGAAAAATATGACTCAGTAATTAGTGCCTCATCCCTCTCTTGACTAAAGAGAGGGATTTTTCCATCTACTTGTTCATCATTTTGATGCTTTTACGCACCACTAAAGTCGGCTCTAATTGGACAATTTGCGGTTCGAGCGCTTCGTTTTCCAAACGGGCAAGTAAGGTGTCAACTGCCGCTTTACCTAAACGATATTTGGGTTGATGAATAGTGGTTAGAGCTGGCGACATAAAACGGGCGATGTGAATATCGTCATACCCCATCAGCGAAAGATCTTCAGGAATGCGGATCCCTTTTTCATTAGCTGCATTAATCACACCCATTGCCATCATGTCATTAGAGACAAAAATCGCACTCGGTAATGGTCCTTTGGCTAACATTTTATTGAACGCTTCGTAGCCACCTTCACATTCAAAATCGGATTCAACAATCCAATTGGGATAAATGTCCAAACCTGCTTCCAAGACAGCGCGCTTATAGCCTTCATAACGCATTTGAGCTTGATGTCGAATCAATGGCCCAGTAATGCAACCGATTTCTTTATGACCGCACTCAATCAAATAGTTCGTCGCAATATAACCACCACGTAAAGAGTTATCTTGTATTTTATCGCTAGGAAAGAGCATTGGGCCCCAATCCATCACCACGACAGGGATATCTGGGTAGCGTTCAAAAACGTCAATCCGCTCACCTTCTAAGGTGGAGCACATCAAAAGTAAGCCATCAACGCGCTTTTGCAGCAGTGTGTTGATAGAGGCTTGCATCCGCTGGCTATCCCCTTCGGTATTACACAAAATAAGGTTATAACCTTTGTGGTAGCAACTGCGCTCTACCCCTTTGACCACTTCGCCAAAAAAAGGGTTCGTCGAAGTGGTCACTAACATACCAATGGTGCGCGTTCGGTTCATTTTGAGACTGCGAGCCAATGCTGACGGGGCATAGTTCAGATCTTGCGCGGCTTTATTGACACGCTCAGCAATTTCATCGCTCACATAGCGAGATTTATTAATGACATGGCTGACGGTAGACGTGGATACACCGGCTAATCTTGCAATATCTTTCATTGTCGCCATGTCTGTTTTTCCTATTCTATTGATGCAGAGCGAGAAACGCGTCCACTTCTACTCGGGTGGGTATTGAGGTTTGCGCGCCAAAACGGGTAACAGAAATGGCTGCCGCAGCATGTGCAAATTTAATGGCTGATTCTAAAGGCATATCTTCCAACAAACCCGTTACTAAAGCACCGTTAAACGTATCACCTGCCGCGGTGGTGTCTGTCACATCGACTTTAAAACCAGCAATCAGTTGACCACGCCCATTTTGGCTTAGCCAAACGCCTTTTGCACCTAAGGTGATCAAGACGATTTCAATCCCTTTTTTATGCAGTTCATTGGCCGCTAATTGCGCCGAGTGATCATCATCAACCGTGATCCCCGTTAATCGCTGCGCTTCCGTTTCGTTTGGTGTGATCACATCGACACATTCTAGCAGAGTATCAGGCAGATCTCGGGCAGGCGCTGGGTTTAAAATCACATTGGTACGATTTTGTTTGGCGATTTGCGCAGCTTTAATAATGCCATCGATTGGCGTTTCCAGTTGCATCAATAAATATTTGGCCGCACCAATGGCGGCTAAATCCGCTTCAATGGCATCAGCCGTCAGCTTGTCATTCGCCTCTGCCGAAATACAGATGCTGTTTTCTCCGCTGTCCGAGACTTGGATCATCGCAATGCCCGTCGGACAATTGGGCTGCATTTTAACTCCCGCAATGTTGATACCATCGAGCTTAAAATTCTCACGAATATTGATACCGAATGCATCGTCACCCACGCAGGCAATAAAACCGATGTCCGCTTTTAATCGCGCGGCCGCTACAGCTTGGTTGGCCCCTTTACCACCGGGAATAACTTGATAATGACGACCATGCAGCGTCTCGCCCGGGCGAGGAAATGAAGGCACTTGCAAAACATGGTCAGCGTTAACACTACCTAATACCACTAACTGATTCATAATTTGTCCTTTGTTCATGAGTGAACATGTTTGAAATAGAGCTGGAGAGGTTTGGCTTTTGTGGCTTCACCTGAAAAAACAAACCTATCGAGCCTGATTACTGGTTATTAATGGCTGAGGGGTTATAGAGAAGAGGTAGCTCTCTACGAGCCAGTAAAGAGCTACCTACAGCAAATATTATTTGCTGATGATTTTTAGAGGAACCGGAATGTACTCATCCACTTGTTCGCCTTTTAGCATTTTATCGGCCGTTTCAATGCCAAGTGCACCGATCATGTCTGGTTGCTGAGCAACTGTCGCAGCAAGTTGGCCGCGTTCTACCGCCGCGATACCATCGTCGGTACCATCAAAACCGATGATCATCACCTCTTTGCCTGATGCTTGAACGGCGCGAAGTGCACCCAATGCCATTTCATCATTTTGGGCAAATACGGCTTGAACATCTGGGTTTGCCGCTAGCAGGTTTTCCATTACATTCAAACCTTTAGTGCGGTCAAAATCAGCAGGCTGGCTAGCAAGCAGTTCCATTTCACTGCCTTTCACCGCGTTCATGAAACCTTCTCCACGCTCACGAGCGGCCGATGTGCCGGCAATCCCTTCCAGTTGAATGACTTTGGCTTTTGCACCGATTTTTTCGACGATAAAGTGACCGGCCATTTCACCACCGACTACGTTATCAGAAGCGATGTGGCTCACAACATCACCACGGCTTGCACCGCGATCCAGTGTCAACACTGGCACTTTAGCGCGGTTGGCCATACGAATGGCGTTAGAGACGGCATCAGAATCGGTTGGGTTGATCAAAATCGCTTTAACGCCACGAACGGTTAAGTCTTCTACGTTTGATAGCTCTTTGCTTGGATCATTTTGTGAATCCAAGACGATCAGGTTGTAGCCTAGCTCTTTCGCTTTCGCTTCTGCGCCATCTTTCATGGTGACAAAAAATGGGTTGTTCAGAGTGGATAGTACAATTGCCATGGTGTCTTGCGCATGCGCAGCCACAGAGACAGTGGTGGAAAGTAGAGCAGCAGAGATTAAAGTTGCAAGTTTTTTCATCTTTATAGTCCTTTTTGTAGGGGCCGTTTTAAAGCTAATATGGCTCGCTTTAAAACGGAGGTTTTCTATCGTGTTACTTATTTTTGTTATCCACGAGTACCGCGAGCAAAATAACCACGGCTTTCGCAATCATTTGGTAGTAAGAAGAGACATCAAGCAGGTTCAGCGCGTTATTAAGAAAGCCGATGATCAGCGCCCCAATTAACGTGCCCATAATGCGTCCTTTACCACCCATCAAGCTGGTACCACCAAGTACGACGGCAGCGATGGCATCCAGCTCATAACCCATACCAGCAGTCGGTTGCGCAGAAGAGAGGCGAGACGTGACGATGATGCCAGCCAGCGCAGCCAATAGACCACAGATGGCGTACACACCAATTTTCACGCGATCCACATTAATACCTGACAATCGAGTCGCAGACTCATTGCCACCTAGCGCGTAAACATAGCGGCCAAAACGTGTATGGTTGAGTAAGTACCAAACCGCAGCAAAGACTACCACCATCATCCACACCGGAACGGGAATACCCAACGCGTAACCTGTACCAAACCAAGCAAAAGCATCTGCAGTATCGGTAAAACCTGTCGAAATTGGACGCCCATCGGTATAAACCATGGTCACACCACGCAATAAGGTCATGGTGACTAAGGTGGCAATAAACGCCTGCACTTTACCTTTGGCGATAATGATGCCGCTAATCGCACCCAGTGCCGCGCCAGCAAGTAACGCTGTAGGGACTGCGATAATGACAGGAATCTCAAGACCAATCATGGTTGCAGCAAAAGCGCCGCACAACGCCAGTACCGAGCCAACACTCAAATCGATACCTGCCGTTAGAATAACCAAGGTCATCCCCACAGCGATAATGGCGTTGACCGAGGTTTGGCGCAAAATGTTCAGTATGTTGTCAACCGTGAAGAAATTGGGGTTTAAAAAAGAGACAACGACCACTAAAAAAAGCAAAGCAATCAGTGATTTTTGCTCAATGAGCCACTCTTTACTGATCCATTTTCTGCGGTTAGTTTGGGTTGAATTACTCATGCTGTTACTGCTCATGCTGCTTCCTCATTGATCTTTTTGCCTACCGCACAGGCGAGTAGAATCTCTTGGTTGGCTTGTTTGGCACTGAATTCGCCGCTGATCCGACCTTCATGCATCACCAAAATTCGGTCACTCATCCCTAGCACTTCTGGCATCTCTGACGAGACCAAAATAATGCTCATCCCTTCGGCTTTAAATTGGTTAATCAATTGGTAAATCTCTTTTTTGGCTCCCACGTCAACACCGCGTGTGGGTTCATCCAAAATCAAGACTTTAGGGCGTGTCATCAACCCTTTCGCAATCGCTACTTTTTGCTGATTGCCACCGGACAAATTGCCAATGATTTGATCACGAGATGGCGTTTTGATGTTGAATAGGCGAATAAAATCTTCCACTGCGATGACTTCATCACTGTGTTGAATCTGTACACCTTTGCTAAATTTATTCAACGCACACAGTGACATGTTCTCTTTCACCGACAGGCCAAGAACCAAACCGTCCCCTTTGCGATCTTCTGAAATATACGCGATACCGTTTGCAAGGCCATCTTGTGGGCTGACTGGGTTGATGGTTTTGTTCTCAAGGTTAATCACGCCTCGCTCACTGGGCAGCGCGCCGTAAATCACTTTCATTAATTCAGTGCGCCCTGCGCCCATCAAACCCGAGACACCGAGGATTTCACCTCGTTTGAGCGTAAAATTAATGTCATGCACACCTGAACCCGTGAGGCCTATCACTTCAAGGCAAGTGTCGCCGTGCTTTACCTCAATACGTGGGTACTGCTCTTCTAATTTCCGGCCGACCATCATCTCAATCAGGCCATCTTCATTGGTGTCAGACACTTTGCACTGGCCAATGAATTTGCCATCACGTAACACGGTAATGTCGTCGCAAATTTCAAAAATTTCTTTCAACCGATGTGAGATATAAACAATGCCGCAACCTTGTTCACGCAGCTCGTTAATCACATTAAATAACGATTCAGTTTCGGTATCCGTCAGCGCATCCGTCGGCTCATCCATGATGATCACTTTCGACTCAAATGAGAGCGCTTTTGCAATCTCAACCATCTGTTGCTCACCAAGGCTTAAGTCACCCAACAAGGTCTTGGAGCTGTGTTTAACATTTAAGCGAGCCAGTAGTTTGTCGGCTGCTTGGTACATTTCATTCCATAAAATTCGCCCCATAGCACCGGTTATCTCTCTACCCAGAAAAATGTTTTCAGCAATGGTTAATTCCGGAATCAAATTCAACTCTTGGTGAATAATGCTGATGCCCGCTTGTTGTGAATCTCGTGGGCCTTTAAAGGCGGCTGGTTTTCCTTGGTAAGTGATAGAACCCGCATCCAATGAATAGATACCCGTCAACACTTTCATTAAGGTTGATTTACCCGCGCCGTTTTCGCCCATCAACGCCATCACGCGGCCGGGGTAAACATTGAGGCTAGCTTTATCGAGCGCTTTCACGCCGGGGAACGCTTTTTCAATCTCACTGAGCGCTAAAATTGCTTGAGTCATAGTGGATCCTCAATCGCGGCTTAAAACACGACGCCTGCTTGAAAAATAACATTCGCATACGGCGTGCATTCGCCAGTTCTTACCACGGCTCGGCTGCGCATAGTGCGTTCTTTAAAATCTTGATGAGAGAGGTAAGTGACAGCAATCGCTTTCTCGCATAACTCCTCTTCCGCTTTCAGCTCAGCAAGCAGCGCTTTGTGATGCTCAGGGCTTACTTGTGCAAACTCTTCAGCAATGATCACACCTTCAATTTGAGATTCAGAAAGAATCACGCGGACCGTGTCAATAAAACCGGGAATACCGTGAGTTAATGCTAAATCAATACGCTGCACTTCATCAGGAATGGGCAAACCTGCATCACAAATTGTGATTTCGTCGGTATGCCCTAAAGTAGCCACCAAGTAAGAGAGTTCTGAGTTTAATAGGGTACTTTTTTTCATTGTTATACCTTCACGTTAGGCTTTATGTTTCGATTTTTGACACCTTTCTATCACTCTTGAATCGTTCAAGAAAATCTCATCGAAACGTTTCGATGAATCCTAGCGTAGCAAAAATAATTTGCACGATGCGAAAATAGGTAATGTGATTTTGATCGTTGATTAGTGAGCTGAGGAGTAAAAAAGAGTGAGGATCATCACTGAGTGATTTGTCATTAGATGCCCATTTTTAGCATAGGATTAACACTGAGACCGTGATTTTCGGTATAGTCACTCCGAACAAAAATCGCATCCATTTGGAACTCAAACATGAAAAAAATAGCCTTGGTATTGTTTACTGCATTTTCACTCGCCGCCTGCTCAGAAGTGGGCAGCGAAGCATGGTGTCAAGATATGAAAGAGAAACCAAAAGGCGAATGGAACGCCGAGCAGGCGGTGGATTATGCAAAGCACTGTGTCTTCCAATCACAAATTGGCAGCGACGCGTGGTGTGAAGATATGAAAGACAAGCCAAAAGGTGATTGGACAGCGAATGAGGCTGGCGATTTCGCTAAGCATTGTATTTTTTAGGATTGGTTTAAATAAAGAGCCTAGCTATGTTGGCTCTTTATTCGACCCTGTAAATAATTCTGTGTAACTGTCAGGGTTACATGTATTGAGTGAGTCGGTCTTCGAACATAATCATAAAGCGGTTTAGAGCTTGTCGCCAGTTTTTGATCGGCATCGTCCATTTCTTGGAA
>NZ_CAWPIM010000007.1:0-55145 GCF_963888245.1 Vibrio sp. B4-6 | reverse complement strand
TGCTTGGCGACCATAGCGTTGTGGACCCACCTGACTCCATGCCGAACTCAGAAGTGAAACACAACAGCGCCGATGGTAGTGTGGGGTCTCCCCATGTGAGAGTAGGACATCGCCAGGCTTTGAATATCGCTTACATATCATTAAAAATATGAAAGCAAAACTAAAAATATAGCATTATCAAAGTAAGACTAATTTTTAGTGACAATTTGTGGAGAGATGGCTGAGTGGTTTAAAGCACCGGTCTTGAAAACCGGCGATGGTTAATAGCTATCCTAGGGTTCAAATCCCTATCTCTCCGCCACTTTTAAAGAAAAAACCGCTGTTTTTACAGCGGTTTTTTTTCGTTTTATATCAACATGCCAATCTGGAAAATTAATAGCTTAATTCAATCTCTCGAACATATCTTGATCACCCTATCTGTACTTTCCAAAAATCGATTTACACATTGAACACCTCAGACATAATGTCGTCGTGATCCGCAAAACTTTGTTGGTTAGCATGAGCTAACTGCACACTTGCTCTATTGGATTTAGCACGGTGAGTAGGAGGAAACGTGATGACACTAACATGACTAAACTGCACTTATATACCTACCAGCACCATTCATTATAACGACGGCCTCACCTATTCATTTTTAGGGGCATGCTGACCCAAGCCGACCCAAATAAATACGCATATTCAAATAGCTGTGGCTTCACAGTTCGAGGTTTTGTGCCGTGCTCGGCCTTAAGTCAAATGGCATTTTGATCAAGAAATTATCCAGGAAATCCCAGGTGTTCAAGCGGGTAATAGTAGAATTAGGATGGTTTTTGTTGGCTCGCCAGCGTTTTAAAATCGGTGCTATTAAGGCTATCCATCGTGATATTTAACAATAGCTAGATAGCCTTAATGAGATCGTACTTTTCTTTAATTGGTATAAGGTTATTTTTAGGTGCTTAGTTAGATTGCCATTTAAACATGCTCTATCATGGTCAGTGCCTTACGTGAGACTTCTGCGGCGGCTTTAGGGTAGTTTTGTTTTTCAAGGCTATCGGCAAGATAAGCGTAATCAGATACATTGGCACGGAGCGATAACGCTTTTTCCAAATGGCTTTGCGCCTCCGCCCATTTCTGCTCTCTCATATACAATTGAGCCAGTGCGCTGTGTGCTTCGGCGTTACCACTATCCTTACTAATGGCTTCTTGTAACAACAAAATTGCTGGGTATCTATCTGGTAAATTGAGCTCTGCCAATAATGAATACAGAGCTGGCATTGGGTGTTTTTTTAATGTTTCTTTAATGACGGTAAATGCTTCCGAGTCTGCTTTTCGTTGGATCAACTGTTCGATGAAGCATTGAGTTAAAATGACGTCGTTTTTGGTTTTCCTTGGGAGCTTGTCCCAATGATTGATTAAGCCTTCGCTACCTTGTTGCTGGGCCACGTTTTTTAGTAAACCGCATTGTGCTTTTTGGTTCAGTTGTTGGCTCTCGTCCGCATTAATCTGTTTTGCTTTTTGGAGCTTAGGTAAAAGCTCAAGCAGCGGTTGCCACTGTTCTAGGTGCACGTATGTTGTCTTGAGTAAGTTGAGCACGATGGTGTTATTCGGATGAGTGGCTTGTAATGCTGATAAAGTGCTTAGCGCCTGATCAAACTCTCCTTCTCGTACTTGCTGCTTGGCGCGAGTTAATTCAACGGCTAGGCCTGCATTACTTTGTTGACTGGCGAGATCTAAATAGTGATCTCGTTTTGCTCTATCGCCCATTCCCTGCGCGGCTTCCGATGCAACAAGATAGCAGAGCAGCGGCATATCATGGTGGTTCGCCCAGCAAGTGACTTTCTTTTCTGCCTGCTTCCAGTCTCCCTCTAGAAGTTTAATGATACCTTCATTGGTATAACGGCGAGAGCGCTTTAACTTACGTACGCTGAACCAGTTTAATGTGTTTGAACTGGCGTAGAATGCTTTTTTGAGGAGATATTCTAAGCTAAATAATCCAGAGAGGAGTGCAATCACAAAGATCACTAAGGTGGTCACGCTCATCTCTATTGTTCTATTAGCTATAGAGATAAGAACATAACCTTGCTGGCCAGCATATTGGGTTCCGACAAATAAACCGGTCCCTAATACTACAAAAAGAAAGATGACTCTAAACATTACTTATCCTCCGTAACGCTCATTGGAGAGACTTCACGGCGTAGGCGTTCAGTGATGACATCAGCAAGTTCGTGCTGAGTTTCAAATTTAACTGGATATTGCACTTGTATATTTTGTTTACTGAGCTGCAATAGCGCGTGATTAAACTGCTGCACACTCTGATCATCGGAATTAAAGAAGCTGACTGACCATTTATCTGCTGTGTTCAGTGCCGTTGTATAAATTTCTTGTTGTTCTGCGTATACGGCTTTAATGGCGGTTTCTAATTTTGCTTTGAGATTTTCTTTTAGATAGAAGTGCTGTTCAGGTGACAGTAACGGAATGGCATTACCGTCTCGAGTGCGGAAGGTAATGAAGTTCTCCGAGAAGTCTTTCAATGAGCTAACGAGATTATTTTGCCAGTCGTTAATATTTTCGGAAACTTGTGGTGCTGATTGCTGCTGAGTTTCAGGCAACATGGCATTAGCCAGCGGTAGAGTGTCAACTTGTTGCTGTAAGGTTGTTAAGCGTAACACTAGCCCTTCACGATCAATCAATGGGATGATTTTGAGCTGAGTAATGTCACGCGCCATGGCTTTGCGTAGTGGAACTAAGCTTGGGTCATTCAATTCAGCAATGCGCTGATCAGCGCTTTCCATTAGCTTGGTCGCGCTGACGATGTCATGTTCTAGAAAAAGTTTACGTCCTGCCAGTTTTACTAAGTAGTCTGCTTCTGCTAGTAGCCAGTCGTTGGGACGGCGGCCTTTGATATCAGCTATCGCCAGTTGCAAGCTGTCGATACTTTTTTGCTGTTGATTCAAGGCTACGTCAGTTTTGTGAGTGAGTTGGTCCGCTTTGGTTTGTGTTTCTTGCTTTATTTGATTGATTTCAGCCGCGAGCTGACTTTGGGTTTGTGTTAATTGAGCCTGCAATACGTTGATTTTGGCTTGGTAAAAGGCGTCTTTTTGCTGCATTTGATAGGCAATACCACCACTGAAAATGATGGATAGGCTAATTGCAATAACAGAAAGTTTGATGCTGCGCTTTGCTCGTTTATCACTCTTTTCTTTAGGCTGAGACGTGGGATCCTGCACGTAACTTTTTGGTGAATCAAGGTTATCCGTTGCGTCTTTTTCTGTAACCAGAGGAGGTGTGGCTGCTTTTTCAGGTTCAATATGCGGGTTATTATTTTTGCTTGTCATGCTTAGAGTCCTGTCTAGATTGGCTAATACTAGCCGCGAGTTCTGTATTGGAGGCGCTTCCCACGTTCGTGACGCACCCAAATCCCATGTGCAGCGCCTCTTGTCGAATTCGCTCGCTTGGGACAAAAAGAGCTAAATTTAGCAGCCAGAGTCGTTGTGAATCAGAGAATTGATCCATCATAAAATTGAGTTGACCTGAGCTGGTGACAACTAACTGAGTGACTTGCTGTTGCTGCCACAGAGATATCGATTCAGCGGCACAGAAGGTGATCGTATCGCGTCGATACACTTCCTTATATACCACATCAGCACCACGCTCGATTAAGCTGTCGTGGATGAGCTCACGTCCGCCATTACCACGCAAAATCATCACCTTAAGGCCCGATATTGATTGCAACTGCGGTAGGGCAAGCAGGTGTTCACTGTCACTTATCTGCGGATAGTGTACTTTTTGTTGGCTTAATTTGCTGAAAACATGTGCGGTTTTTTGACCAACGGCAAGGTATCTGGCGTCATTTGGCCAAAAATATCGGTGATCTTGCAAAAATTGATGACTGAACGTCACCGCGTTTTGGCTAACCGCAATAATAATGTCGCATTGCTGAAGTTCTGGGAGTAAATGCGGGAGATCGGCTCCCGCATTAATCTGAATCAGCGGATGGTGAACGGAGCGGATACCGAGATCCGCTAATTGTTGGCAAAGTTCAATCCCTTGATTTTCGGGGCGAGTGACCAACACCGTCATGCTTTATTCGTGCTCGCAGTAGAGTTTGGACAGAATATCTCGCGCTCCATCATTGAGCAATTGATGGGCAAGCGTGATTCCTAGTTGCTCGGCATCGGAGCGGTGGCCGCGAATCTCACCTTGTACAATCTTAGAACCATCAGGCTCACCGACTAATGCTCTTAGCCAAATATGATCACCATCGAGCAATGCGTAGCTACCGATAGGTACTTGGCAACCGCCTTCTAATGTTAGGTTCATGGCTCGTTCACATTTTACGCGATCAGCCGTGTCAGAATGGTTGAGTGGCGCAAGTAATGCTCTTAAACGTTCGTCATCTAAACGGCATTCAATCCCGACTGCACCTTGCCCTACTGCAGGAAGCGATTGTTCTGGTTCAATAATGCTGCGAATGCGATCTTCCAGCTTCAGACGTTTTAAACCTGCTGCGGCGAGAATAATCGCATCGTATTCACCTGCATCGAGTTTTCCAAGACGAGTACCGACATTGCCACGCAATTCTTTAATCACAAGGTCTGGTCGATATGCTTTGAGTTGGCATTGGCGACGTAGGCTGCAGGTGCCGACGATGGCACCTTGAGGCAGTTGTTCAATGCTTTGATAGGTGTTTGAAACGAAAGCATCACGTGGATCTTCGCGTTCACAAATTGTCACTAGTCCAAGCCCTTGAGGGAAATCGACGGGAACATCTTTCATTGAATGCACTGCTAAATCGGCACGGCCTTCAAGCATAGCGACTTCCAACTCTTTGACAAAAAGCCCCTTACCACCCACTTTAGCTAAAGGCGTATCTAAAATGACGTCGCCTTTGGTTACCATGGTCACTAATTCCACTTCTAGGCCAGGATGAGCCGCTTGCAGCGCATCTTTAACATAATAAGCTTGCCAAAGGGCGAGCGGGCTTTTACGTGTGGCGATTCGAATGGGTGTTGCGTGAGTCATGATAATCCCGAGTGTAGGTAATGGATGGTTTAATCCTATCATTCCCGCTATGAAAGGTTTACTACTAGATCGTCGCTGTGAAGGATTGATGAAGAGATAGCATAAATTGGTCAAAATTGTGTGATTTATATCTCGTTTATATAATGAGCTATTACGACAAAGTGTAAATAGCTACGACACTATAGCTAAGGTCGTTGGAGTGCATTGTAGGCATGCTCTGCCTGAGTGTGATATGCATCGAGAGGGCTTTACCAAATGGAAAGAAAATGTTAGATTGATCACGTTTTTTTGGTGCTTTAGAATAAAATATAATCAAAGCGCGTGTTAATGTTTCAACCAAGGAATCAACCTTGCAGGCTTACACCAAGACGTTAATTCAACGATTAGACAATCTCAACCAGCAACGTACCGAGCGTGCGCTGGCGCTTATGGATTTGCAAAGTCAACGTGTATTTCATTTCATTCCTGCATTACTGCACTTCAATCACCCGATTATTCCCGGCTACTACGATGCAAAAGTCCCTTATGGTGTCTATGGTTTTGAGCCTAACGACATCCAACGTCAGTTGGTTGAAGATACAGAACTCACCTTAGGTCAACCCTTACCGACAGTAGACACCCCCGCTATTCTTGCTCTGTATACCATGGGCAGTACCTCGTCGATCGGTCAAAGCACCTCGAGTGACTTAGATATTTGGGTATGTGTAGCATCGAGTATGAGCTGTGATGAGCGGGAAAGCTTAAGCAACAAATGTTTGTTGATCACTGATTGGGCAAAGAGCCAAGGGGTGGAAGCTAACTTTTTCTTGATGGATGAGCTACGTTTTCGCAGTAATCATTCTGAGCAGATGACAGGCGAAAACTGCGGTTCATCGCAACATCTTCTGCTATTAGACGAGTTCTATCGCTCTGCTGTTCGGTTGGCAGGCAAGCGTTTACTGTGGCAAATTGTGCCTCCTGAAATGGAAGAGTGCTACGACGAATACGTGCACGAATTGTGCAGCAATGATTACATCAATTGCAGTGAATGGATCGATTTTGGTAAATTGAACCGCATTCCTGCTGAAGAGTATTTCGGCGCAAACCTTTGGCAGCTTTATAAAAGCATCGACTCGCCTTACAAGTCAGTGTTAAAAGCGATTCTGCTTGAGGCGTATTCGTGGGAGTACCCACACACGCAATTATTAAGCATTGATACTAAACGACGGTTTTTTACTCATGAACCTGATTTGTACAGTATGGATGCTTACTATTTGATGCTTGAAAAAGTGACGCGTTACCTTGAACGCATTGGTGATTCTGCCCGTCTTGATCTGGTGCGTCGTTGTTTTTATCTCAAAACGCATGAAAAGTTATCCCGTGAGCCGAGCTTAGGCTCAGTGGCATGGCGTCGAGAAGCATTAAGCCACATGATTCAGCAGTGGAATTGGTCGGAATCTGTTGTTCAAGAATTAGACAATCGCCGTAATTGGAAAGTCGAACAAGTTAAAGTTGTCCACCATGCGTTGTTAGATGCGTTGATGCTGAGCTATCGAAACCTGATCCAGTTTGCGCGTCGTAATGACATCACCTCGGCCATTAGCCCACAAGATATATCAATCCTCGCGCGTAAGTTGTATGCGGTGTTTGAGGTGTTGCCGGGTAAAGTCACGCTACTGAATCCACAAATTTCGCCAGATCTGCACGAGCCGGATCTCTCGTTCATTCAAGTTCGAGAAGGGCGAACCAATAAAGCGGGCTGGTATCTGTATAAACAGCCTCTGGTTGCCCATCGTATGATTGGCCAACCTTTCCTTGAGCATAATGAATACCTCAGTAAGCTGGTCTCTTGGGCCTTCTTTAATGGTTTGATCACGGAATCAACTCATTTGCATTCAGTAGTACGTGACGCACAGTTGGATATTGATAAGTTCTATCAAATGGTTAGCGATTTGCGTAATACCTTCTCGTTGCGTAAGCGGCGGCCGACCATGCAGGCCTTAGCGAGCCCTTGTGAAATCAGCCAACTGGCGATGTTCATCAACTTTGAAAATGATCCTACCGCGGAATTAAGCGGTAAATCGCTCAAAATTGATTTGAAAAATATAGATATTTTCAGTTTCGGATCTGAGCAAAAAAGCTTAGTCGGTAGTGTCGATTTAGTGTATCGCAACTCGTGGCATGAAGTACGGACTCTCCATTTTACTGGCGAAACGGCGATGCTCGACGCGTTGAAAACCGTGCTTGGCAAAATGCACCAAGATGCGCTACCGCCAGAGTCTGTCGATGTATTTTGTTACAGCAAAAGTCTGCGTGGCGTGATGCGCAACATGGTGTACCAGTTGCTGGCGGAATGTATCGATTTGCGTTTGAAACCGGTAGAGCAAGAGAAACGTCGCCGTTTTAAAGCGTTACGCATTGGCGATCAAATGTATGGCCTGTTTTTTGAGCGGCGAGGGGTTTCGGTACAGAAGTTGGAAAACTCGGTAGATTTTTACCGCAGTATTTCAACCAACAAATTGAAAGGTTCACCGCTGTTAATGCTCGATCGCGATCAAGATTATCAACTGCCGGAAATCGTCGATGGTTTTGCTAGTGAAGGCTTAGTGCAGTTTTTCTTTGAAGATACCGACAAAGGTTTCAACATTTATGTGCTGGATGAGTCGAACCAAATTGAAGTCTATCACCAGTTCAGCGGTGAAAAAGATGAGATGATCACCAACGTCAACAGCTTTTATACCTCAGTGCGCGACGGTAACCCACTCTCCGCTAAACTTATTAACTTCAATCTGCCGCAGTATTATCAAATCGTCCACCCAGAAGAAGGGGAAAGCTATATTGTCCCTTATCGTAACGATTCTGCGCTCTATTCTCGTCCTTCAAAAGCGGTCAACGCTTAGTTCGGTAGCGCCAAGTCACACATCTGTCACTTGGCGTTGTTGCTTTACACCCAGTCGATCGTTTCGCCAGCGTGTTTTTCACATTCTTGTTTCACCATCGCAATCAATTCCAGCCCTGTTTTTGAACAAATCCAGTTTTGGTCGATCAGTTTGAAATGGAAACCGCCTGACTTTGATGCCAGCCAAATTTCATGCATTGGCTCTTGGCGGTTAATAATAATTTGGCTGCGGTCATCAAATTCTAACGTCATCACATTGCCTGAGGTTTCGTAATCAATGTCGGCACCTGCGTTGTCTATCGCTTGTTCAATGATTTCTAGCTGCTCATCGACAAGTTGGTGAAATTCAGTATCGTTCATCCTGTCTATCCTATTGCTTTTCCTGATTGTGGTGCGATTATAGGGGGCATTGACTCAATAATCACGACATGCAAAATGAAAAAATCAATCGCTGCACTTTTTATGTTGTCACTCCTTGCTCTCGCAGGGTGTGGTCAAACCGGGCCGTTATACATGCCAGCAGAGCCTGAGCAGAGTGAACAACCTCAGCCATAGTCATTGATTTAGCTTAAAGGAAACGAATTTTGGATTACTTCAATTATCAGGACGATGGTCAGCTTTGGGCTGAAAATGTCGCATTAATAGAGTTGGCTGAGCAATACGGCACGCCTTTGTATGTCTATTCTCGCGCTACTTTAGAGCGTCACTGGCATGCTTTTGATAAGTCGGTAGGCGAACACCCTCATCTGGTGTGTTATGCGGTGAAGGCTAACTCAAACTTAGGCGTATTAAACACGTTGGCGCGTTTAGGGTCAGGTTTTGATATTGTTTCGGCAGGAGAGCTAGAGCGTGTGGTGGTGGCGGGTGGTGACCCGGCGAAAGTGGTATTTTCTGGCGTAGGTAAAACGGAAGCGGAAATGAAACGCGCGTTGGAGCTCAAGATTAAATGCTTTAACGTTGAATCAGAGCCTGAATTAGCACGTTTAAATAAAGTGGCTGGCGAGCTGGGTGTCAAAGCACCGATTTCACTGCGCATCAACCCTGATGTGGATGCACAAACCCACCCTTATATTTCAACCGGTTTACGTGACAATAAGTTTGGTATTGCTTTTGACCGTGCACTGGATGTTTATCGCTTGGCACAAAGCCTAGAGAATCTCAGCATTCATGGTATTGATTGCCACATTGGCTCTCAACTGACCGCTATTGCCCCTTTTATTGATGCAACCGATCGCTTACTTGCGTTAATTGATCAGCTTAAAGAGGAAGGGATCACCATTAAACATTTGGATGTTGGTGGTGGTTTAGGTGTGGTGTATCGCGATGAGTTACCCCCGCAGCCTTCCGATTATGCCAAAGCCTTGTTGGCGCGTTTGAGTAACCATCAAGATCTCGAACTGATTTTTGAACCGGGACGTGCTATTGCGGCTAACGCGGGCGTGTTGTTGACGAAAGTAGAGTTTCTCAAACATACCGAACACAAAAACTTTGCCATTATTGATGCGGCGATGAACGATTTGATGCGTCCAGCGCTTTATCAAGCTTGGCAAGATATTGTTCCTGTTGTGCCGCGCCAAGGTGAAGCGCTAACCTATGACTTGGTTGGGCCTATTTGTGAAACCGGTGACTTCTTGGGTAAAGATCGTTCATTGGTCTTGGATGAGGGAGATCTACTGGCGGTTCGCTCAGCAGGAGCTTACGGTTTTGTGATGTCTTCGAACTATAATACACGTACTCGCGTGGCGGAAGTGATGGTGGATGGTGCACAAACCCACCTTGTTCGTCAGCGTGAAGCACTATCGAGCCTATGGGCATTAGAGCGTATTCTGCCGGAGTAAATTGAAGCATTATGCATTTCCATTTTTCTAAAATGCACGGTTTGGGTAATGACTTCATGGTCGTTGATTGCATTACACAAAACGTCTTCTTCTCCCCTGATTTGATCCGCCGCTTGGCGGATCGTCATACTGGCGTGGGGTTTGATCAGCTATTAGTGGTTGAAGCGCCGTATGATCCGGAAAGTGATTTTCACTACCGTATTTTTAATGCCGATGGCAGCGAAGTTGAACAATGTGGCAACGGCGCACGTTGCTTTGCTCGCTTTGTGCGGATGAAAGGGCTGACCAATAAGTACAGCATTGGAGTTACGACTAAAAAAGGCAAAATGGTTTTAAATGTTGAAGAGGATGATCAAATCACCGTCAACATGGGCATACCAGAATTTGAGCCTAATAAGATTCCATTTCGAGCCAAACAGGCAGAGAAAACCTACATCATGCGCGTTGAAGAGAAAACCTTGTTCTGCGGGGCGGTGAGCATGGGCAATCCGCATGTGGTGACAGTGGTGGAGGATGTGACAACCGCTGAGGTTGAAATTTTGGGTCCACTGCTTGAATCTCATGAGCGTTTTCCAGAGCGTGTTAACGCAGGCTTCATGCAAGTGCTGAATCGCAATGAAGTGAAGCTACGTGTTTATGAACGTGGCGCGGGTGAAACTCAAGCGTGTGGCAGTGGTGCGTGTGGCGCGGTTGCCGTTGGTATTCTTCAAGGGTTATTGGCGGAAGAGGTGACAGTACACTTACCTGGTGGCTCGTTAGAGATCCACTGGCAAGGGCCGGGTAAGCCACTCTATATGACAGGCCCTGCGACTCATGTGTTTGATGGTCAAGTCTCTTGTTAGGGTTAAGTAAGATAAGGAATCGTTTTGTCACACGTTGAAGCGGATGCACTCACAGCCGAAGTTGTGGCTGAATATTTACGAGATCACCCAGATTTTTTCCTCCAGCGTTCAGAGCTGGTTGACAGGCTCTCCTTGCCGCACCATCAACAAGGTGCGGTCTCTTTGGTGCATGTACAACTGAATCGTCAGCGCCAGAGAATTGAGGAGTTAGAGGAAGAGATCACAGCCTTTATGTCATTAGCGGCCAATAATGACCGCACTTTCCACGAATTTATGGATCTGCAAGAGCAGATCTTAAAATGTCATTCAATGCCGCAAGTATGTAAGGCAATAGAAAACAAAGCGCAAACCTTAGGTTTGGTAGCGTATATTCGTTTACTGGCCTCGCCTGAAACCGATTATCAATTGACCCAAGAGCAATGGCAGCGTTTTGCAACTAACCATTTTAATGGCAAAAATGCTTATTTAGGGCGTATGAAAAAGTTGGATCGCCAAGCGTTATTTGGTGAACAAACCGCTGCGCCAGAAATGGGTTCGTATGTGGTGCTACCATTAGGTAAGCGCTCATCACAAGGCGTGTTAGCGTTTGCAAGTGAAGATGGCGGCCATTTTCAACCGAGTATGGATACCCTCTTTTTACGTCATTTGGCGTTAGTTCTCTCTCATTTAATTGAGACTCTACCTTGGCAACCGATTGAGCATGACCGAATCAGCCACACCTCTGCCTAACGGCTTACAGCAGCCCTTAACTCGCTTCTATGAATATCTGCGGAGCGAGAAAGGGTTGAGCTTGCACACCCAACGCAATTACAAACAACAGCTGGAAACCATGGCGCAGCATTTGGTGCAGATGGGGCTGAATCAATGGCAACAAGTCGATGCCGCTTGGGTGCGACAGCTGGCGAGCAAAGGGATGCGTGAAGGGATGAAAGCCAGCAGTTTAGCGACGCGTCTCTCTTCATTGCGCAGTTTTTTTGATTTCTTGATCTTGCGTGGTGAACTGACGGCTAACCCGGCCAAAGGCGTTGCAGCACCGCGTAAAAAACGCCCGTTACCGAAAAACTTAGATGTGGATGAAGTCGCGCAACTACTCGAAGTCAAGGATGATGATCCGCTGTCAGTGCGCGATCGAGCCATGATGGAATTGATGTATGGTGCTGGGTTGCGTTTAGCGGAGCTCGTCAGCATTAACGTAAAAGACCTGAGCTTTAGCCGCGGCGAGATTCGAGTGGTGGGTAAAGGGGATAAAGAACGTAAGGTGCCTTTTGCAGGCCAAGCCAAAGAATGGGTGGCGCATTGGTTGAAAATACGAACGCAGTTTGCGAACGCTGATGAGCAAAGCTTGTTTGTTTCAAAGCTGGGTGTTCGTATTTCGCATCGCAACGTACAAAAACGCATGGCCGAGTGGGGGCAAAAGCAGGCGGTGGCTAGCCATATTAGCCCACATAAACTGCGCCACTCTTTTGCGACTCACATGCTTGAATCGAGCAATAATTTACGTGCTGTGCAAGAGTTGCTGGGTCATGAGAATATTTCGACGACGCAAATTTATACTCATTTGGACTTTCAACATCTTGCGCAGGCCTATGACCAAGCGCACCCAAGAGCACGTAAAAAGAAACAGAGCGAGTAACGCATGCACTTTTATCGCAATATCGGCCCCATTAAAGCGATGAGCTTTGATTTGGACGACACGCTGTATGACAACCATCCAGTGATCCGTCATGTTGAGCAGCAAATGGTCGTGTGGCTGCACACTCATCATCCGCTTTCCGCGACGCGTCCGATAAGTTGGTGGCAGCAACTTAAACAGCAACTGGCGCTGCAAGAGCCACTGCTCGGTCATGATGTCACTCAGTGGCGATTTAAGCAGATAGAACAAGGCTTAATTCAGTTAGGCTATTCGCCGCAACTTGCTTTACAGGCTGCGCAGAATGCCATTGAAGAAGTGTTGCGGTTACGTCACTTAATCACGGTGCCAGAGAAGACGCACCGCGTGATGACCGAACTGGCAAAGCGCATGCCGTTAGTGGCGATTACCAACGGCAATGTTGACCCGCACAAAATTGGCTTGGGGCATTATTTTCAACAAATTTTTAAAGCGGGTCCCGATGGCTTGGCCAAGCCGTATCCGGATCTTTTTGACAAAGCGCAGGCTGCATTACAGCTACCTGCAGCCTCGATTTTACACGTTGGTGATCATCTGATAACCGATGTGCAAGGCGCAAAATGTAATGGTTTTCAAGCCTGTTGGTATAACGATCAAGGCCAAACCTTGCTCGCCAGTCGTAAGGCCAAAGTGTTGCCTGATATTGAAATCCATCAACTGGATTCATTACTGCAGCTTTAGGGCGTGACCGCTTTTATCCGCTTGAAAAGCCTTGAGATAGTAAGTGAAAAACGCGCGTAACTCTCTCGCGTTATTTGGTTCTCCGAGAGAGTTGAGCAGCTCAACGCCCACTTCTAACGTGCATAAATGACCAGCATCTTGATTTCGCCTTAATCCATACTGAGAGATTTGATTTGGGGTGAGGTGTAGCTGCGGTAAATCGGATAACCAAGGGCTCTTATTGAGCATCTTCTTGGCTTCTTGCCATGTCCCATCCAGGATAATAAACACGATTTCCTGAGTGTCAGACGTTGAGAGAGATTGGTATTCGGTGAGCGATTGACTGCGCGTCGAAGGGAAAATAACCACAGCGTTTAACTTCTCATCCAGAATTCTCTTTTGTAATGATTTCGCCGTAGAGACTCGGTCCCAGATGTACACTGAGGAATTGGGCAAGCTACGCAGCAGCAGTTTGCCAGTATTGGTCGCTCGATGCGGTTCATTTTCATGCATCAGTAGTGCAATGCGCAGTTGGCTATCCAGTGTTGGTTGCAGTGAACAGAGGCATTGATAGCTAAAATGGCAAACTGGGCAAGGGCAAGGTCTGGTCACTTATGGTGTCTCGATATTTTCAGAAAATAACGTTAAACCGCCATTGGCGATAGGGTAGAGTACATCGCCCACCTTCTCTTTTTCTGCTTTCAGTTGGTAACCAGTGCGAGTAAAGATACGTTCAGAAAGCAGATATTGTTGCTGGTGGCGCGTCATGACAACTTGGATCTGATTTAGGTTTAATGGTTGCCAAAACCCCTTTTCAACGGTCGATGGCTGACCATCGTTGTAGTCATAATGAGTGCTAGCGGTATGATCCGCATTCAGTTGCAAACGAATCGTGAAATCCCTATTTTGGGTCGAAGTAGCATGATAATCCCCAACCCATGGAAGCGTCGCATCACTATTACCTAAGGTGGCACACCCCTGATAGCTTTTCTCACCGACTTTCAAGGTGGAACTCCAGCCGTACAGCGAGTCACTCATCCCGTCACTGCACATTTTTTGTGTGAGGAGCAGCGAACCTTGATTCATTTGGTACTCACGCTTAGTTTCAGATAGCTGACTTTTTGTGATAGCGAATGTTTGAGTTTCACCGCTGATGGTTTGAAAGTTAAGGTTTTTCCCTTCAAAGTGGATGGACCATGATGGTTCGTTGCCAAAAGCACGTGTCGGTTTGAGTGGTTGATTGCAGCGTTTAGGATTTTCAGCACTGAGCATATTGATGCTGGTCACGTTGAAACGTGCGCTGGAATCGGCATCGAAGCCTGTGCGGCTTGGTGCTGATAAAGTACCGATGAGCTCTCCATACAAAGGCTGATAAGGCGAGCGAGCCAAACTCAAGGCTTGCTGAGTCTGCTGTGGTGTCAGTGCTAGCCAATATTGTTGATTGCTACCACAAGGTGTAAAGGTTTGCGCCTCATGACCTACCACGACTTCTCCACGCATAATAAAGGACTGTGCTTTGATTGAACTGGGTTTATCCAAACTCGCCATCGGTACGGCTGGTGGCTGTGATGCGTTGTGTGTCGTACAGGCTTGCAGCATTAATGTGGTCAATAACAGCGCGGAACAGTGAAGCACTTTCATAGCAGACTCTTTTTGGGCAATGCAACGAGACTAGATTATGGCACAAAGGCGCTGGCAAATTGAACTGATGGGTGTGAATTTAACAACCCGCGGACAAGAATCAGAGATAAATCGCGAAGTCGTTATGAACAAAAACACAGCGCTCAAATGGCGCTGTGTTTTGTGACCGCTCGTTACTGCAGGCTGCTGTTACAATAAATGTTCACGCAAATAGTGAGCCACGGCGTCTTCTGCATTGCTACCAATCACTGTGTTATTAGGCAGTGCATTGAACACTTTTTGATGCGATGTGCCCATCACCAAGCCTTTACCAGCCATCGACAGCATTTCCACATCGTTCATACCATCGCCAAACGCAATACAGTTATCTAGGGTCAGGTTTAATGATTCTGCAACGGCTTTGAGCGCATCCCCTTTCGACACTTCTGCTGCCATCACTTCCAAACACCAAGGTGTTGAGAAGGCGACGTTCAGTTTGTCGCCAAAAATATCGTTTAAGCGCTCTTCAAACTGAGCTAATAACTCATGATCTTGCGCTGGGTGGGTGAAGAATATTTTGGCGACGCCCTCGGTAGGTGCGTTATTGACATCAAATACTTGGTAGCTAAAGCCGGATTCTTCGTGGAAATCACGCAGCGTTTCATCTTCTTTATTCAATAACCACGATTCATCTTGATAGATGTGAACAAAAATATCAGGGTTTTGCTTAAACACATCAATGACGGGCTGTACCAATTCTTGCGGTACATTTTTACTGTACATCAGGTTGTCATGTTGATCGTGAACGCGCGCGCCATTGGAAGTAATCATGTAGGCTGGAATGCCCGCTAACTGGCGAATACCCGCCACATCAACGTGATGGCGACCGGTAGCGAAGATGAAAGTAAAGCCTTTTTGGTGAAGTGCTTGTAGCGTTTGCTTGGTGAATTCGCTCAATTGGTGGTTTGGCGCAAGTAGTGTACCGTCGAGATCGGACGCCACGATATGAATCGCGTGCTCTTTACATTCGGTGGTCATAAAACCCTCATTATCATGGTCGATTTGGTTTGCAGATCGCAGATGGTGGAGAAACTTTGGTGTGGCTTAGTTTACGCCATCTTAAAGAGGAAAAAGAGGGTAAAACGCTCAATTGAAATTTCCTCTATTTGCTCAGTTCTAACATCTTGATTTAACTGTGTTCTCAAGAGATTGGAATTGCTTAAATAGCTCATCAAGTGCTTGGTTTCGATAGCAATCCTTTTCAAAAAAGAGCTCATGCTTTGCTCCTTCAATGATGACCAGCTTGCTAGATGGATTGGTTTTCGCCAGCTTAGTGACAAAGCGAATTTGATCCGCATTACTGACAATGTCATCCTGTCCTGCTTGCAAGATGAGTGTTGGTAACTTCACTTGACGAGTCATCAGTTGGCACAGCTTCGCTGCCATGAGCCCTTGCCATACCCAGCGCGTGCTAGGGCCGCCGACTTGCAATTCGGGTTTGCGTTGGTACAGGTCTCGAAACCATTGGTAACGCACCTGACTTTGACTTAATGGGTTAATCTCAAAAGGCTTTGCCGAATAGGCTTGATAGCCTGGCGCATAGGTTGGCTTGCTATACATCGCCGTCAGCACTTGGCTCAGTGTCATGGCGATAGGACGTAATTGCCATGGCATGTTGACACCAAACATTGGCGCGCTGAGCACCATAGCCGCAAATGGGTGTTGAGGGTATGTTTGTACATACCGGGTCGCAATGGCACCGCCCATCGAGTGGGCGACGAGAAAACGTTGTGCATAATGGCTTAAGTCAAAGTGCTCAATGACACGCTGCATGTCTAAAATGTAGTCATCAAATTCACCGACATGGCCGATTTGTGGATCGTCGATTAATCGATCAGAAAGCCCTTGGCCACGGTGATCAAAAGAATAAATATCATAACCTTGTTGGAAAAAATCATAAAATAGCTCCTGATATTTCCAGCAAGATTCAATTCGTCCGTTGACGACGAAGATCGCCTTTGAGTGTTGAGGCGAGGTAAGTTTGCACCAATAAAGTTTTGTTTTATCAGCAGATTTGATAAAACCTTCTTCTCTGGAGTGCCAGAAATCGGCAATCGTGGTATTGATCACTTGCTCAAAGAAAGACTCTTGAGTATAAGGTGGGGAGTTTGGACTCGTCTGATTCATAGATTATTCTTATTGGACAGATTCGAGGAATAGTTCATTTTTAGGCTAGATTAGTCTAGTTGAGAGGAATTGCAATGGATACTCATGTTTGGCTTGCCTATGTGGTGACCGCGATACTGTTTAGTTTGGCGCCGGGTTCAGGTACGGTCAATTCCATCAGCAATGGCCTTAGCTACGGTACACGTAAATCACTAGCCGCGATTGTGGGTTTACAATTGGGGTTGGCTTTTCACATCATGTTGGTGGGAGCCGGAATTGGTGCCTTAGTGGCACAATCAGCCATGGCATTTAGTGTGATTAAGTGGGTTGGTGCTGCGTATCTGGTGTGGTTAGGTGTTCAAAAATGTCGTGATCGTTCAAGTATGATGACCAATGCAACGGCTCAAATGCAAACGAGTTGGTCTTTATTGCGTCGAGCGGTGTTGATCAACCTGACAAATCCTAAATCCATCGTCTTTCTGGTGGCGCTTTTTCCACAATTTATTGACCCAACCCAAGATCAGTTCATTCAATTGTTGGTGTTAGGCGTGACCACGGTAACCATTGATTCGATTGTGATGCTTGGTTACACCTCCTTAGCCGCACGAATGGGGCGCTTTATTCGTTCAGAGAGTGTCATGAGTAAGATTAACCGAGTATTTGGCTCGATGTTTATTGGTTGTGGAGCGCTACTGGCAGTGGCGAAGTCCTAAGATGGCTATGTCTCAATTATTAGTTGTTAATCACTAATGCATTATTCTTATGTCGCACGACAACCGATCTTAAATGCCAAGCAGCATACGCTTGGCTATGAATTGCTCTTTCGTGATGGGGAAAAAAACGCGTTTCCAGCACACATTGAGTCGAATCGAGCCACGTATCGCTTGATCGTCGAAAACTTTCTTGCGGTGGGGATCAATCCCAATATTCCCAAATCACGTTGTTTTATTAATTTTCCCTACAAGAGTTTAATTCGCCGTCTGCCTTTAACGTTGCCGCGGGAACAAATTGTGGTGGAAGTGCTCGAAACCTGTGAGCCGACGGATGAACTGCTTGAGGCGATAAAAGAGTTGTATCGGCGTGGCTATCTGGTGGCGCTGGATGACTTTGTGTATGCGCCAGAATGGGAACGCTTTCTGAGTTATGTGCACATCGTCAAGCTCGATATTATGGCGCTGGGCTTAGATCACGCTTGCGAGTTTGTACGTCAGCGTTTAGCGGAAGGCAGTAAGCGCCGTTATTTAGCGGAACGAGTTGAAACGGATCACCAGTTCACCGTGACACGTAATGCCGGTTTTAGCTTTTTCCAAGGTTATTTCTTTAGTAAACCAGAAATGATCAAGCAGCGTTATGTTGGACCAGAGCAGATTATCGCCTTGGAGCTGTTTCGAGAAGTTTGTAAGCCAAATGCTGATTTTGAACGGATTGAATACATTGTCGCGCAAGATGTAGCGCTCTCATACAAGTTGCTCAGATTCGTCAACACTATGTCTGATCGCTTATCCGTGCCAATTTCCTCTTTTCGTCAAGCCTTGGTCTATCTTGGTCAAGATAAACTCAAAACCTTTGTATCATTAGCCGTTGCTTCATTTGTCTCAGCTAAAAAGCCGAAAGAGTTGTATAACCTCTCTTTGCAACGTGCTCAATTTTGCCAATTAATGTCTGGGCATCCTTCATTTCGTCAACATCGCGAGCAAGCTTTTTTAATCGGTCTTTTTTCTGTGTTAGATGCCTTACTGGATATTTCAATTGAAGAGCTGGTTGCGCAGTTACCCTTGTGTGACGTGGTCAAACTAGCACTGCAAAAGCGTGAAGGACCCATTGGCGAGCTGTTGGCACTTGAGGAGTGTTTTGAGCAAGCGGACTGGCAAGGAGTGGAAAGCCATTGTGATCTGCTAGGGCTTGAATTAAATCAAGTCAGTGATGAGCTTTCGGCGGCGCAGCGCTGGAGTCAAGATATTCATCGTTTGCTGTAATAAATTTCGTGCGAATGTAAAAACCGCCGTCATGAGCGACGGCGGTTTGCCCAAACTTGGGGTTTATTGCAGCCAAGCATTCAGCATCCATACCAGTTTCTCTTGTTCGCGGATGTAGTCACTCATCAGTGCTGAAGTGCCTTCATCTCCCGCCTGCGTCGCAATTTCAAGAATTTCTCGTTGCTGGTGGATCAATACACTGAATCCCTTAACCAATCCTTGCATGGTTTCTTGACCATTAGTTGCGTTAGTGTGTTCTGACACTTGTGCTGTTGCTAAATAGGCGCTGAAGCTATGCAGCGGTTGATAACCTAAAGTCAAAACTCGTTCCGCTAACTCATCAATTTTGACCTGTATGTCAGTGTAAATCTCTTCAAATTTTGCATGCAGTTCAAAGAACTCTTTTCCTTTGATATTCCAATGGTAACCACGAGTATTCATATAAAACACTTGGTAGTTAGCCAATAATTGGTTTAACGCTTGTGCAAGTTGTTGGCTTTGGTTGGTATCTAAACCGATCAAATTTGTTGTCATGTGTTCACCTCGTTGTCATGGATAAGTGATTTCTCTTGTTAAGCATTAGATTGCACCTTGAAGTGAACAAAATAAATTCGTTTTGATTGATTTATTCGATAGGTATTAGCTATTAATTATAATGGCGTTAGTGATCCTTTACCGATAACTGACTTGCGGATTACATAGCCAACTATTTCAACTTTATAGTAGAAACCTTAAAACACTGTGGATAGGCACTATGACCAAACGAGTTATTTTTTTTGATTTATTGCGCTGTTTGGCGGCTGTAGCGGTGATCGGTATTCATGTGTTGGCCCCCTATCGGCAGCAACTCGGCGATATTCCTTTTGAGCAGTGGGTGGTTGCGGTTGGCATCAATAGTGTAAGCCGTTGGGCTGTGCCAGTTTTTATATTGATCACTGGAGCCTTAATGCTTAGTGATCGTCGCCCTTTTGATGCGCGTTATTATGTTCAGCGACGTCTTGGCAAAGTTTTGCTGCCATTTATCGTTTGGTCGCTCTTCTATGCTTATTTGTCCGGCTGGAGTGCGAGTGGATTTGATGGGCAAGTTGCAAAGGCGGTGCTGAGTAACAGTACGCACCACGCAACGTATTACCATTTAGGTTTTTTTTATTACTTTATCCCACTTTATTTTGTGATCCCTTTTCTACAACTGCTGGTCCGAAGAGTTGATGATAAAGCGCTGTACGCATTAGTTGCCGTGTGGCTGCTGACGACCACCTTATTTTTATGCGGTATTGATGGCCCTTGGAGCAATGAGCTATGGCTGTTTGCTGGTTATTTACCGTTGGGTTACTTGCTCTATCAGAAGGTGCCACTCAACCGGGTAACGCTATGTATGGCGATTCTGCTTGGCTGTCTGGCACTATTGACGACGGTATGGATGGTGGTTAGCCACAGTGTCGCAGCGGGTGAGTATACGATTGGTCGCTGGCTCTCTTATAAAACACTGAACGTCGTTTTAGCCGCCAGCATGATATTTATCGTGTGTCGATATTTTGCTGAGAGATTGCCCGCTCGTGCTAAGCAAGTCGTAAGTGTGATAAGCCAGCACAGCTTAGGCATCTATTTATTACATCCCATCTTTCTATGGCCTGTAAAAGAGTATGGGTGGGATCAAGGGAATCCCGCATGGGTGATCCCGTTATGGATTCTCGTAAGCGGCGCAGGATCACTGGCGGTGAGTATATGGGTTGCTCGCTCTGCAAAAACACGTTGGTTATTACCTTAACGCTTGAGTGCAAAGTGTAGAAACTTGTGTCCGCAATAAGTCAGCATTCCTTGGTCGCCTGGGTTAAGTGCATGGTAATAATGCACGCCGACTTGAAATTCCCGCTTTGGGCCAAGTTTGCCTTTTTGGACGTAAATCCAGAACTCCTGATCCTCTTCCCCAGGGCGAGCATGAGGGATGGCGATGGCTTGCTTGTCGATAATCGTGACATTAGCAGTGCGTTCGGGGGCGTTTTCGCCTTGCACATGGCGACGATAGAAATAGCTAAATACCCAAATAGCAGAGATAACTAACAAAGCGACAACGATAAGTAATGAAAGCGGCATGGTGAACTCCTTAGTGATGAAGGCGACATTTTAGCGTGCAACATATGGCAAAGGAGTGTTGCTTGCTACTAAAGCGTGAGTTTGATTGGTTTGACGGTTTTTTTTCCAGCGGATATCACATTTCCTCGGTAGGTTAGCGAGCAAAAATGCTCAACTATTCCGTGGGGAAGTATGATAAAAATAGATGGAGCGCCACCAGAGTTGGCACAGGAGGGCGATAATGTCAGATATTGAGAAAGTGGTTTTGCGAACGCGTCGATTGGAAAGCTTGTTGAGAGAGCAATATCACGCTGAGGGGAAGGGGTTACATCAATTGGTGACCAGCTGTGAAGAGCGTTTACCACATGATGTGGTGGGCAAGCTGAGGTTCATTGCCACTATTCGTAACAAAGTTGTGCATGAAGATAACTATCAGTTAGAAGATCGCAAAGCATTTCTTCGTGTGTGTGATGAATGTGAGAAGGAGCTGACTCCGCGCAGCGGTCGTTTTATTTGGCGCGTAGCCATTTCATTAATGACCTTAATCACGTTAGCGGCGCTTCTTTTTTACTATCTTCATTGGGAAGCCCTATCGAAACACGTCACAATGCCATAAATGGTATTAGGTTGTTTTACTCAATCGTTAGATAAAAAAAGAGGACACGAAGGTGTCCTCTTTTTTTATTGGGAATTAGATACTTAGTACATCATTGGCAGTGTCATTAGGCCTACGATAACCGCGATCATTACAAGTCCCTGTTTTTGAGATGAAGAAATCATAACACTGCTCCTTTATTCTGTGGTTTCATTCTATGAATATGAGAATAGCACTACTTTGTTTAGTTGATCAACCTCAATTTGATGAAGTATCCAAAATAACACCTTAACATCATCATATTCAGGGAATATTGACAATGTTTAGTGCTTGTTTTGGTGTGTTTATATAATGTTCTTCTTGGTGTTGTTTTAATCTGTATTTATTTAATTAGTTGAATTTGTTTAATTTTATTAGGTTAATGTGATGTTGCTTGTATGGTTTTTTTTGGTTTTACTATCTTAGGTGGCTTATCATTGTCAGAGTTTGGTGAATTCTCATTTTTCGAGAAAAATTAATTTAATAATGAGATGTTCTCGCAAATAAAATTGGTTAAACCAGTTTTTTTGCTAGTTAGTAAGTCAGTTGTTGCTGTTTTTTTATTAGAGGCTTTAAGTTCTAGTTTTTCTTTTGGTTTTTTTCCTAAATCATTGTTTTTATTTTTATTTTTATTTTTATAATTTCTGTTTTAGTATCGTTTTTTGTTGGTTTTTCTTTGTTTATGTATTGTAAATGAGTGGAATGTCTCTGGGTGTCATTGTGGTGATTGAAAGTGAGGGTTAGTGAGCAAAGAGTGAGCTTTGATTGTTTTCGCACTCTTTGTTGTTGAATAAAGCCAACGTTCCGATTCGCTAGCAAGATCCAATTTTTGCGTTCATCTGCTGGACTTCAATGATGACATGCCTACACTGACCGCAGATTTTTAAAGGGGAAATGAGATGTGGAGTTGGCTCTCCGTTGCTTTGTCTGGATTCATTAGTATTTCGGCTGTTGAAAGTAACAAAATCAAGCAAGCGGTAATGTTTAAAACACTCAGTATGCTGTTATTGGTGGCGATAGTTCTAAGCCATACCACGCAGCTCACTTCTCCTATCTTATGGGTCACGCTCGGTCTGCTTATTTCCGCAATCGCGGACACATTGCATCTGTTGCAACGCTACTCAAAACTCTGTTTTGCTAGCTTTCTTGTCGCACAGTTGATGTACAGTAAAGCCTTCTGGGCGCAACTTTCTGACACTATGGTGTGGTGGCTACCTGCCCTTTTGATTGCGACCAGTATTGTGGCTTTTTTCCTATTGCTGCCGCAAATTGACACCTTGATCTTTCCCGTAACCATTATGGGTATGATGTTAGTTCAGTTGGCGTGGGCGGCGGGAGAGTTGTGGCTGCAGACGCAAACAGTGCCTGCCTTTGCCGGGTTTGTTGGCTGTCTGGTGCTGATGCTCTCGGCCAGTTTGTTAGCCATTCACGATTACCGCAGGCCATTGCCTTGTGGGCGCTATCTTATTTCTGGCAGCTATTTATTAGCGCAAGCGTTAATCTCTGCCTCGGTGGCCTTGTAAACATTATCGCTTCATCTATATCGTTACTTTCAGGAGCATCGAAATCTCATGACTGGGCTGATATACTGCGGCCACTTTAAATCGATGTGAGTAGTGAGAGATGGATATTTTATCGGCGGCGACCATGCTTTTTTTGATCATGGACCCGCTTGGCAACCTGCCGGTCATGCTCTCCATCTTAAAACACCTTGATCCCAAACGTCGCCGTGTTGTGCTTGTGCGCGAACTTTGTTTTGCGTTGATCATTTTGATGCTGTTCCTGTTTGCTGGCAAAAACATCATGGGTTTTTTGCACGTGCAACCGGAAACTCTCAGCATTTCTGGCGGTATCATTCTCTTCATCATCTCGATTAAAATGATTTTCCCTAGTGCAGGTAGCATTACTGGATTAGCGGCGGGGGAAGAGCCCTTCATCGTACCGATGGCAATTCCGATGATCGCGGGTCCTTCAGTGATTGCGGCCTTACTGCTTCTTTCGACTCAGCACCCTGACAAACTCCTTGAGCTGTCAGCCTCTGTACTGCTCGCGTGGGGCGCCACTTTCATCATTTTGATGTTCTACGGTTTCTTCCACAAAGTGCTGGGTGAACGTGGTTTAAAAGCGGTCGAGCGTTTGATGGGATTATTGCTAGTTATGATCTCAACGCAAATGTTCTTAAATGGCGTAAAAAGCTATATGGGGCTGTGATTCGGGGATAAAAAAGCCGCCTATCGTGTGAACTTGAAGCGGCTTTTCCTATGTTGCTTTCTTTATGCCGTTAACTTACGTCATGTGTTTGCGGCGGATATCGAGCAGCGCGAAGACTCCAAATACCAGAATCGACCATTTCTCCCAACGGCTCATGCTGATCTTGTCACCAAACGCACCGATAAAAATCAGCATTTGTAGTCCGTGCATAATGAACAAAAATGCCGTCATAATGTAAAGTGCAATCGCCGCTTTACCGGGGAACGGCATGAAGATATTCAGTAATAGAATCAACCAAACAAAAGCAATCGCCGCTTTTGCAAGTACCAGTAACACTCTCATTCCGAGCTCCTCTCAAATAGTCGATAACTGACTTGGCCTGCATTTTTCTCACGGTGTAGATGCCAATTAGCAGGGATGCCTTCTAGCGCCAATTCTTTTTCCGTCTCAATATAAATCAGCGCTTCATCGGCAAGCCAGCCATTTTGTTCTAAAAGCGAGACGGCTTCGCTTAATAAGCCTTGGCGAAAAGGCGGGTCGATGAACACCACGTGGTGAGGTGTCCCTTGCTGCTTGAGAAAGGCCAGCGCATCACTATTTATCGCTCGCAAGTTAGTTGCGTTGAGCGCACCAATATTGTGTTTAAGCTGTTTGAATGCCGTCGGGTTGAGCTCAATCAGCGTCACGGCTTGTGCTTGCCTTGAGGCAGCTTCAAACCCAAGGCTGCCAGAGCCTGCAAATAAATCTAAGCAGTGTGCACCAGGGATCTCCTGTGCTAACCAGTTAAAAAGAGTTTCTTTGACGCGATCCGTCGTGGGACGCAGACCTTGGGCATCATGAACAGGCAGTTTGCGACCTCTCCATAAGCCACTAATAATGCGAACAAAGCCCGTTGAAGGCTTATTTTGTGATGAGTTTTGTTGGCGACGTCTTACCATAGATTTTTTGACCGCTAATAAAGTGATACTATACCCAATCTGCCAACCCGAAACGGGTTTGGTATAGCCATTGAATTTCAATAATGACAAAGTTTACCAATCTAATTGGAAACTTTTCACTGCTTTGTCATTTTTCTTTTTCTTACGAGGGATAATCCTTCAAGAAAAGGGTCGTAGTTAGTTAGATCTAGGATATCCCCAGATGACGGAAAAAAAGAAACGTGGATTACTCTCTTGGCTCGGTTTTGGTGACGAAGAATCAAGTAAATCAACCACTGAAACGGAACAAGTGCTCGAGCCATCTACGCTTGTCGAACCAGTTGATGCTGAGCAAGAACAAGAAACGACGGCAGTTGCTCAACCCATCGAAGAGCCACACACTGCGCTAGCAGAAGCAGAAGCAGAAGCAGAAGCAGAAGCAGAAGCAGAAGCAGAAGCACGAATTCAAGAGCAAGAAAAACCCAGCGAGAGTTTTTTCGCACGCTTAAAACGCAGCCTTAGCCGAACCAAAGCCAATATTGGTGCGGGTTTCTTTGGTCTGTTTAAAGGCAAGAAAATTGATGATGAGCTGTTTGAAGAGCTGGAAGAGCAACTGCTGATTGCCGATGTTGGGATGGAAACCACACTCAAAATCATCAGTAATCTAACAGAAAAAGCCTCTCGCCACGCGTTGAAAGATGGAGAGGCACTCTACGGTTTACTGAAAGACGAAATGGCCGACATTTTGGCCAAAGTAGAGCAACCGTTAGTGATCGATAGCCAAAAAACGCCCTACGTTATTTTAATGGTCGGCGTCAACGGTGTAGGCAAAACGACCACGATAGGTAAGTTGGCCAAACAGTTTCAAGCTCAAGGTAAAAAAGTGATCTTAGCGGCGGGCGATACTTTTCGTGCTGCGGCTGTTGAGCAGTTGCAGGTGTGGGGCGAGCGTAACAACGTACCAGTAATTGCGCAGCACACTGGCGCAGACAGCGCATCAGTGATTTATGATGCGATTGAGGCCGCCAAAGCACGTGGTGTGGATGTGGTGATCGCCGATACCGCTGGTCGCTTGCAAAACAAGAGCAACCTCATGGAAGAGTTGCGTAAAATTGTGCGCGTCATGAAAAAAATTGATCAATCAGCGCCGCATGAAGTGATGCTGACGTTAGATGCCGCTACTGGGCAAAACGCCATCAGCCAAGCCAAACTCTTTAGTGAAGTGGCCCCGGTGACTGGGATCACATTAACCAAGCTGGATGGCACGGCGAAAGGCGGCGTTATTTTTGCGCTGGCCGATCAGTTTGAAATTCCGATCCGCTTTATTGGGGTTGGCGAAGGGATTGACGATTTACGTCCGTTTGAAACGCAGCAATTTATTGAAGCTCTGTTTAGCCGCGAAGAGTAAGTGTGCGTGGGTGCTCAATGAGCACCTCATCATCCAATGGAGACTGGTGAGAGGAATAGCGAGTGATTAAGTTTCAACAAGTCAGCAAAGCGTATCGCGGAGGCCGTCAGGCGCTGCAAAAGGTCGACTTTCACCTACGCCGAGGAGAAATGGCGTTTTTGGGTGGGCACTCCGGAGCCGGTAAAAGCACCTTGTTGAAGTTAATCTGTGCGATTGAGCGTCCAACCGATGGGCGCATCAGCTTTAACGGTCACGATATTACGCGTATTCCCAATCAAGATATTCCCTTTTTACGCCGCAACATCGGCATCGTGTTTCAAGATCATCGCTTGCTGATGGACAGAACGGTTTACGACAATGTGGCATTGCCAATGCGCATTGAATCGATTTCAGAAAATGAAATTAAGCGTCGCGTCTCAGCCGCGCTGGATAAAACTGATCTATTAGACAAAGCACGCTGTTTACCGAGCCAACTTTCTGGGGGTGAGCAGCAACGAGTGGGTATCGCAAGAGCGGTCGTGAACCGACCTACCTTACTGCTGGCCGATGAGCCTACGGGTAACTTAGACCCAGAGCTTTCTAACCGTGTGCTTAAACTGTTTGAAGAGTTTAACCGTGCCGGAGTCTCTATTTTGCTTGCGACGCACGACATCAGCTTAGTCAACACGCGTCCTCAATATCGTCATTTAGAACTTAACCAAGGTTTTTTAAGCGAGGTAGAAGACTATGGCCGTTAAGTCGTCGAATAAAAGGAATGCCAAAGCACGTGAACCGAAACGGGCCAAAACCGATAGTTTCTTAGCCATCCACTTTAAGCAGGCCAAGGCCTCATTTTCAAGTTTATGGTCACGCCCACTCGGCAATATTTTAACGCTCGCCGTTATTTCGATGGCGCTTGCGATGCCAGCCTGTATGTACCTGCTGAGCAAAAATATCGCGTCTGTAGCCAATAATGTCACCAGCCCTGCTCAGATCAGTGTCTATCTACATGAGCGCACACCTGAAGCACGAATTATGGTGTTGAAAGATGAGCTAGAAAGTTTGGCCGATGTCGCCAGCGTGGAGTACATCTCACCGCAGCAAGGATTGGATGACCTGAGTCAATACGCCGGGTTTGAACAAGCCATTAGTTTATTGGATGATTACGCTTTACCTGGCGTGCTTATTGTTACCCCGCAGGTTGAGCAGCAAGAGCAAATCAAAGTGCTGGCGAAAAAAATACAAGCAGAACAAGACGTCACGGATGTACGCTTGGATGAAGATTGGCTTGCTAGGTTAAACGCCATTCGAACTTTAGCGGCGATCATTGTCGCGAGTTTATCGGTATTGATGTTGGGCGCTGTATTTCTGATTGTTGGCAACACCTTGCGCTTTAACGTACAAGCCAATAAAGAAGAGATCCAAACCATGAAATTGATCGGTGCCACCGATCGCTACATTTTGCGCCCTTATCTCTATGCTGGCATGTGGTTTGGCTTGTTGGGCGCATTCGCCGCTTGGCTGTTAACCGCTTTTGTGACTATTTTATTGAACGGTGCCGTTGAAGATCTTGCCCTACTGTATGACAGCCGTTTTCGTCTTATTGGCCTAAGTTGGGATGAATCCTTACTGCTGTTGATGCTCGGTACTTTCTTAGGATGCGTAGCGGCAAAAGTATCTGCGCAGCGTCATTTAAAAGAAATTGAACCAGTTTAGTTGAATATTGTCATATGTAGGCAATAACTGTTGGCTAGCTTTAGCCACAGCACTTGTATAGGCGACTTGTTTATGCATAATAGTTTCCCCTTGCTTGAATCTTGTTCATTTTAGGTTCAAGATTGTCGGGTTAAAAACATCCATTACTCCAGATCAGAAATTGATGAGGAATTGAATGACAAACCAAACGTATCAAATGGCTCTCGTTTCACAAGACAGCTTAGACAGCTACATTCGTTCAGTGAACAGCTACCCAATGCTGAGCGCGGAAGAAGAGCGGTCACTCGCAGAGCGATTACATTACAAAGGTGAAATTGAAGCGGCGAAAGGGTTGATCTTATCGCACCTTCGATTCGTTGTTCACGTTGCTCGTGGCTATTCTGGTTATGGCCTGCCCATGGCGGATTTAGTTCAGGAAGGCAATATTGGCTTAATGAAAGCGGTGAAGCGTTTCAACCCAGAAGTTGGGGTGAGACTGGTTTCCTTTGCTGTGCACTGGATCAAAGCTGAAATTCACGAATACGTGTTACGCAACTGGCGCATTGTAAAAATAGCGACCACGAAAGCGCAACGTAAGCTATTCTTCAACCTACGCAAATCGAAAAAGCGTTTAGGCTGGTTTAATAGCGGTGAAGTGGAAGCGGTTGCCCGTGAGTTGGGCGTTGACCCAGTTGAAGTGCGAGAAATGGAATCACGCTTAGCCGCGCAAGATGCCACCTTTGAAATGTCGGCGGAAGACGATGATTCGAGCTCTTCTTACACGGCACCTGTGCTTTATCTCGAAGATAAGCATTCGGATCTTGCGGATAACATTGAAGCGGCGAATTGGGAACATCACACCAACAATCGTTTAAGCTTGGCGTTGGCTAGCTTAGATGAACGCAGTAAACATATTGTGCGCTCTCGTTGGTTGGATGATCAAAAAGCTACGCTACAAGAGTTAGCGGAAGAGTATGGTGTCTCAGCTGAGCGTATTCGTCAGCTAGAAAAAAATGCAATGAAGAAGCTAAAGGATGCTGTCGGCGAGTTCTAATCACTGACTCATTGTGAAGTGCATTAAAAACCGAGATCTTACGATCTCGGTTTTTTTATTTTTGATCACTTTAAGTGATCAAATTTTCAGCGCGCTGATTGTGGATAACTCTGTGACAAAATTATTCGTGAGCTGTCATCAAGTCGGTTAAATCAAGGCTTGAACACCGTTTTATATTTGGGGATATGTATTGTGTTACACACAGAAAAGTAAGGATCATCACTACATGTTGTGGATCTATTTCTCATTTACTACTTTATCAACGCAATCCACAAGATTATCCACAAACGGCGAAAAAGTGATCAGTGGTGGATAACCTTATAAAGGCCGTGTACTTGATTGCCTTGGGATAGGTTACAATCAAATGCTAAAAATAAAACCAATCAGAGGAAGCGATGGATCAGTTTCAACATATCAATGCTCAAGCAGCACAAGCTTTAATGGAACAACATGATGCGCAATTAGTGGATATTCGTGATGCGCAATCTTTTGCGGTTGCACATGCAAATGGCGCATTCCACTTAACCAACGACAGCATGGTTTCATTTATGGAAAAAAGCGAATTTGACCAACCCATTTTAGTGATGTGTTATCACGGTATTAGCAGCCAAGGTGCTGCACAGTATCTGATTAACCAAGGTTTTGAACAGGTGTATAGTGTGGATGGTGGATTCGAAGCTTGGCATCGTGCAGGCTTGCCCGTAACCAGCAATTAGGATGACTTATGTTAAGACTGATCACGCTCAATAACCCAAGAATGGCGCAAGCCTTTATTGATTACATGGCCTCTCGTGAAATTGAGATTCAAATGATGCCGGAAGGGAGTGGTCAATTTGCGTTATGGTTACTTGATGAGCAACATCAGATTGAAGCCGAAGCGGAACTCAACCATTTTCTGCACAATCCAAATGATAGAAAGTATCAAGCCGCTTCATGGGATGTGGCTGAAAGCCGTAAAAGTCACTTTCAATATCGTTCACCGAGCATGTTGGCGATGCTCAAAGCCAAAGCTGGGCCTTTAACACTGGGCGTGATGATGGCATGCGCCATTATCTTTGCATTGCAGCAGTTTGGGCTAGCCAATCAAGTATTTTCTGCATTACATTTTCCTGCTTTGGCTGGGCAGCAATGGCAGATTTGGCGCTGGTTTAGTCATGCTTTACTTCATTTCTCTGTGCTACACATCGTCTTTAACTTGTTATGGTGGTGGCAGTTGGGGGGCGATGTTGAAAAACGGCTTGGCTCATTCAAACTTGGACAGCTATTTTTAGTGTCAGCATTGTTGTCCGGTGCGGCTCAGTACTGGGTTGAAGGAGCCAATTTTGGTGGTTTATCGGGTGTGGTCTATGCGTTGGTCGGTTATCTATGGATGCTCGGTTGGAAAGCCCCTCATCTTGGCTTGCAAATGCCCAAACCCGTGATCGGTTTCATGCTGGTGTGGTTGGTGCTCGGGTTTGTACAACCCTTTATGGCGATTGCCAACAGCGCGCATTTAGCGGGCCTATTTTCAGGAATCGCCTTTGGATTAAATGACGCCAGCCGTCATCGAACTCGTTAAGAAAAAACATCAATAGAGCGGCAATCGCTGCTCTATTGATAGATGTATTTAGTAAACAGTAGGTCAGCAATAATGGTTCGACCTATTTCAGGCAGTAACACCGCATTGAGCTCTGTGACCAACGTTTTTCTTAAATCTTCCCGACCTGCGAGTGATTTTATCGTCTCTTCGGTCTGTTTACCGAGTAGCTCGACGATGGCATCACGAATCAGTGGTTGATGCCGTTCAACGGCGGGTAAATCAGCGTCGCTGGATACCATCACGTCGATACGAACTTGGATGTAACCTAACTTATTTCCTTTGGTGAAAAAGTTGGTGGTGAGATCCGGCTCTAAGGTAAAGTACGCCAGCCTAGGCGCTTTTTCATCTTGTGCATAACTTGGTAACGCACAAAACAAGCTTAGGGCGATAATTATTTGGGCTACATAACGTTTAAGCATATTTCTATCTTTTCTTTAGTTGGTTCACGATACTCGAATCGCTTGAGTCTTGTTACAATAGAGCATCGGATTGTAATCAAAATGCTTATCTCGTTGTTTGGAATATACCGCAGTTGTCGCTTCCCGTTTTTACAAGCGGGTTTCTAACCTCCAACCGAGGGATTCTGTGAGTGAGCGCTTTTTATGGTTGTGTTAACCAAAAATGGACCTTTATTGTATGTTGATAAAGCCACTAATTGAATACTAGTATGAATCAATCAATTTCGCTCTATCTGTCTGCTTTGCGAGAAGTAATTTGGCAACAACCTGACGTTTTTTCTTTTCCTGATCAGGTTTCTCAGTCTTGGCTTTTAGAGCAAGGATCATTATCTCGCGTGTTAGAGGCGCAGTGTCAGCAACTGAGCGTTGAACTACTGCACAATAAGCTCGTTGAGGCAGAAAAATTACAGGGCGATGAGATGGCTCTGTTATCTGATGAAGCCTGTTTGTTACGTCAGGTTGTGCTGCGTGGTGATCAACAGCCATGGGTTTTAGGCCGTACTTTAATTCCTCAATCTTCGATGCTGGGTCAGCAATATGACTTAGCGCGTCAAGGTGATATCCCGCTTGGGTTAACGGTTTTTCGTGCTGAGCACGTTAAGCGTGACGCACTACAAGTGGGCTGGGCAATGATGGAAGAGGGGCCGTTGCTTGCACGCCGTTCACGATTATGGATGAATAATAAACCGATGTTAGTTGCGGAGCTGTTTTTACCCTTTTCACCGATTTACTCTAAGGAGAGAGTGTCATGACTTTGGTTAAGGCGCGTGCTTATTGGCAACTGATGCGCATGGATCGGCCAATTGGTTCTTTGCTATTGTTGTGGCCAACCTTATGGGCATTGATTTTAGCCGCGCAAGGTTTCCCCGATCCTAAAGTATTATTGGTATTCGTGTTGGGGGTGTTGTTGATGCGCTCAGCGGGTTGCGTGATCAACGATTTTGCTGATCGCAGAGTCGATGGACATGTTAAACGAACCAAACAGCGGCCTTTGCCTGCCGGGCGTGTGACAACCAAAGAGGCGATTGCACTGTTTTTAACGCTAGGTATCACTTCTTTCCTGCTGGTTTTGACCATGAATCCACTCACTGTTCAGCTCTCCTTTGTTGGTATCGCATTAGCGTTTGTTTATCCGTTCATGAAACGTTATACACACCTTCCGCAGTTGGTATTAGGGCTGGCCTTTAGTTGGTCGATTCCGATGGCATGGGCGGCGCAAGCCAACGAATTGCCAGCGGTGATGTGGGGGCTATTTTTGATCAATGCGTTGTGGACTGTGGCGTATGATACGCAGTATGCGATGGTTGATCGTGATGACGATATCAATATCGGAGTCAAATCGACCGCTATTTTATTTGGTCGTTTTGATAAAATCATCATCGGCATTTTACAGTTATTGGTACTGGCGTTGATGATCGCACTTGGTGGTTATTATCAGTTAGGGGCGAGTTTTTATTGGTCAGTATTGGCTGCAGCGGCTTTGTTTGTCTATCAGCAGCGTTTAATTCGTCATCGTGATCGTGATTTATGCTTCCACGCTTTTCTCAATAACAATCACGTTGGCATGGTGTTAACGTTAGGACTGCTTTTTGCGTTTTGGTAAGTAGTTCACGAATAAAGTAAAGGCATCCATTGGGATGCCTTTACTGTTTCTTACGCCCGATTAGTTCGCTTGGCAGAGACTTTCTTGAATGGTTAAGCGAATTTCAGGATAGAGCATCGAGTAAAGTAGGCGTGCTAGCTGAACGGTTGGTTCTAAATGGCAATTGCCATCAACATCCAAATAGCCCTGCTCTTTGAGCGTGACAAACATGGCGGAGAATACCCCTTTATCAAAAAACTCAGGGGCATTGATGCCATGCAAACGGCCAAGACGTTGTGCAATTTCTTGGCTTTTTTGCTCTAAATCTGATTTGCCCACTTCAGGGTTGGCAACCAGTAGATTGAGAGCAATCGCGTAGCGTTGTAGGGTTTCTGAAATGGTACGACCGAGCAGCATCAACACTTGTGTTTTGGCTTGATTAATAGCCACGACACCCTCTTCTAGCGTCACTAATTGTTGACGTTGCAGTTCGTTAACGTAAGCGTTGACTACATCCGCGAGTTCATCTTGCGCAAAGCTTAAAAACAGCTCCTGCTTTAAGAAGGGATAAATCAGTGCCACATTGGCGGTTATCTGCTCTAGCGTCAACGTTTGCTGGCGGATCAACATCTGCGCAATCAGCGAGGGAATGGCAAACAGATGAATGATGTTATTGCGATAGTAGGTCATCAAAATCGACTGATTGCGATCAAGAGAAATAATCTCACCCATGGTATCGGATTCAATTACAAACTTGTCGAGCGACTGTGCGTGGTTAACCAGTTCTTCCGCACTGGCTTTAGGCACAGTGCAGGTTGCTGAGTAGCGCACGTTATTTAGTAGCGATAAATAGCAGTCGATTTGCTTAACCAAATTGTCACGAGCCAGTGCGCTTTGGCGTGAAGCAAGTAACGCGGTGGCACACAAAGTTAAGGCATTGGCCGCCGCCGCATCGTTAATGTGCGTCATCATCTTGGTGGCCAGTTGGTTAACAATCGGGTTGATCCACTGCGGCTTGGTGCTGCCCATAGGGTCAATATCTTGCGTCCATTCTGGCACTTGCTCGTTAAGGTATTGGTTCAGCGGGATCGGTTCGCCGAAATTGACATAGCCTTGGCCAAAATTACGCAGCTTACGAATCGTGCGCAGCACTAAACCCGCATTTTCTTTCTCTTTACTTTTGCCGCGTAGCTCTTTGGCGTAAGTGCTCACTTCCATCACGTGTTCATAACCGATATAAACTGGCACAAGGGTCACCGGGCGGTTAAGGCCGCGCAACATGGCTTGGATGGTCATCGCCAGCATGCCCGTTTTCGCCGGCAGTAAACGACCAGTACGTGAACGGCCACCTTCGCTGAAATATTCAACTGAATAGCCTTTGGTAAATAGCTCAGCCAGATATTCGCGGAAAATGGTCGAATAGAGCTTATTGCCTTTAAAACTGCGACGAATGAAGAATGCGCCGCCACGGCGGAAAATCGGACCTGCTGGGAAAAAGTTCAAGTTGATTCCAGCGGCAATATGCGGTGGTACCATGCCTTCGTGATACAGCACATAAGAAAGTAAGAGATAATCCATATGACTTCGATGACAAGGGACATAGACAATTTCGTGTCCATCTTGCGCAAGGCGACGTACGGTAGCGGCATTATTAATATTGAGACCTTGGTAAATGCGGTTCCATAGCCAGCCCAGTATGCGATCACCTTTTTTGATTAAGGAGTAAGAGAAATCAGCGGCAATCTCATCCATGATGTCATGCGCTTCTTTGCGCGCTTTTTCGAGGGAGATATTGTTGGCTTTCGCTTGATCTTCAATCGCTTTTTCAATCGCTTGTGATTTAATTAGGCGGTTAAACAGCGCTTGGCGATTGGGCAAATTTGGCCCAGAAGCCGCCAGCTTTTGGCGAGAGAAATGAATACGAGCCACTCGTGCCAATTTATGCGCGATAGATTCGTCGGTGCCGTGTGAATCAGCCATATAGCGCAGTGAAACGACGGGGCTAAAGCGCACCATGCAATCGCGTCCAGCAAAAATTACCGCGAGTGCTTTTTGTGGGCCATTTAAGGCTTGGAGATAGGGTTTTTCTTGCCCCTCTTTACCTGGTTTACGTCCCCAAAGCACCGTTGCTGGGATCATTTGAACGTCCAATTCCGTATCAAACTTATGTAGCTCAAGCAGTTCAGAAAAAAGAGCGATAGAGTCACTAGGAACGTGCTGATCATTGCGCATCAAGGTTGGGCGCGCCGAGATGAAAACATAACGGGCAAAACTTTTGCCGTTTAGCTCAAGTGGTTGCAGCGGGTCAGGTAAACCCAGTTCTTTGGCGTGAGTTTGCAAGGTGAGCAAATCAACACTTGAACGAAAAGGTAAGGCGTAAACAATCGGCTTGTGAATATCAATGCCGTGGTCTTCTATTGGATTAGAAGGGATCGCCGTGCCTTTGACCAACGCAGACAAAGGTAATTTTAGTAGTGAACGAGATAATGAGTGTCCAGAAGACATAAAGGTCGTCGCCTCAAGAATATTTTAATATGCTTAAGCGCATGTCCATTTCCCTGTGAGTTTATACTCAGAGAAATCGATATGCGCCGAAGCGGCTAGCTATTTTTGAGCCGCAAGGATACCAGAAACTGGTCAAACCTTTTAATCATTATTGTTTAGTAAAACAGCATCACTTGCGAGCGCGGTGAGTGAATCGGTGAGGTATTTATCGGTCGATTGCGGCATTTTTTGTAAATAGCCAAAAAATAAGCGTCCGCTCTTCCATTTATTCGATTACTGGATATACTCACAGTTAACTGTATAAACAGACAGGTGAGATATGAAGCCGTTAACGCCCCGCCAGCAACAAGTATTTGATCTTATCCGCAGTAAGATCGACGAAACCGGAATGCCACCGACTCGCGCTGAAATCGCACGCGAGCTGGGTTTTCGTTCCGCCAATGCCGCAGAAGAGCATTTAAAAGCACTGGCTCGTAAACAAGCGATTGAAATTATTCCGGGTGCCTCTCGTGGGTTGCGTATCTTACTTGAAGCTGCCAATGAGCCAGAAGATCTTGGCCTGCCTTTAATTGGTCGAGTCGCGGCGGGAGAGCCTATTTTGGCGCAAGAGCATGTCGAAGCGCATTACCAAGTGGATCCCAATATGTTTCGCCCTCAAGCGGATTTCTTACTGCGTGTGCAAGGCGAAAGTATGAAAGATATTGGCATTATGGACGGTGACTTACTCGCAGTGCACAAAACACAAGATGTGCGTAATGGGCAAGTGGTGGTGGCGCGTGTTGAAGATGATGTGACGGTAAAACGTCTAGAACGCAAAGGCTCTACCGTGTTATTGCACGCAGAGAATGAAGCGTTCTCACCGATTGAAGTGGATCTTAAATCTCAGCAGCTCACCATTGAAGGTGTGGCCGTCGGCATTATTCGCAATACCGATTGGATGTAATTTATTATTGAGATCTATTCTCAATAACTTGTCATTCTAACTGATATTCATTATCATCTTCTTTGTTGTTACATCGAGTTGCGACATAAGGAAGATGGTAATGCCTACCGATAAACATTCACTAACCCCACGTCATCATATTCCAACCAATTTAGTTCAACCGTTGTGGTTTCGTAGCCGCGAAAGTTTGGTTGATAACGGGTTAGTGTATGATCCGATCGCTGCAAAGGCCTGCCAGAGCTGTCACTTAGCCCCCGAATGTTTAAGCGGTGATATCGATCAAAAACAATTGCTGCATGCGACCTTAACGCAATTGTGCGATCAACAAGTGCGCGCGTTTATTGAGCGTAACCCTGATGGATGGATCATTAATGTCGGTGCAGGGTTAGATACCCGTTTTTATCGGGTAGACAACGGGCGTTGCCATTGGATAGAACTCGATATCACCGAAAACCTGCTGTGGCGGCAGAAATTGTTTCATCGCAGTGAGCGTTATCAACATGTGTGTGGCAGTGTCGATGATCTTCAGTGGTTGGATGCATTGCCTATTGCGGAATCCTCAGCCGTTTTAATCGTTTGTGAGCATGCGTTATTAGATTGTACGGCGCAGCAACTCACCTATTTTATCCGCGCATTGGGTTTGCATTTTTCTAATGCGGCGGCTTGTTTAATGCTGGCTGGAGACAAAACTGCTTCCGCTTTAGGTCAGAAAATGGGCTCAGGCCATTACGGACATGGTTTTGCTAATCCAACCGAAGCGGTACTCAATGTCTTGCCTTGGGCTTCGTCGGCAAAAACGTTTTCACCGCTCGATCAACATTGTGGCCGCTGGAAATTATGGCAACGTTGGTTAAGTAAGGTGATGGTTTACAAGCTGCGCTTAACACCCGTTTTAGTTTATGTCCGTTGGTGAGTAACCGCTAGCCGTCCTCCTATCACTCCGCTACACTTTGCTCTCACCCATGAGAGGTCAACGTGTTGCAATCTATTTTACAAACGTTATCGAACCGTTCCGTACATCGACAAGTGTTGCTACTGGCGATACCTATGGTGCTGTCCAATATTACCGTACCGCTGTTAGGTTTAGTTGATGCGGCGGTGATCGGTCATCTGGAACACGCTTGGTATTTAGGTGGTGTGGCACTCGGCGGTACGGTAGTCAGTGTTACTTTCTGGTTACTCGGCTTTTTAAGAATGTCGACCACAGGCCTTGCGGCGCAAGCATACGGTGAACAGTCGCCACAAAAACTGGCGTTAGTCTTGCTGCAAGGACTCTTGATGGCACTGGCATTTGCGTTGTTGTTTTTGATTCTGCATCGATGGATTGGCGATGCGATTTTTTCAGCTAGCAGTGCCAGTGAGCAAGTAAAACAATATGGGTTGCAGTATTTTGTGATTCGAGCGTGGAGTGCGCCCGCCGCATTGGCCAACTTTGTACTGCTCGGTTGGCTGTTAGCCACGCAAAATGCTAAAGCGCCGATGTGGATGGTGATCATCACTAACTTAACCAACATCGCGTTGGACATTCTGTTTGTGTTGGGTTTCGGCTGGAAAGTGGAAGGTGCTGCGCTGGCATCGGTTATCGCCGATTATGCGGGTATGAGCTTTGGTTTACTGTGTGTTTGGCGCTATTGGTGGCGGCATCAACTCCCTTCGCCACTGCAGCTAGGTGTTTTAGTGACACAAGGTCTTAGCCGCTTTGTGAAATTGAATCGCGATATTTTCCTGCGTTCACTCTGTTTGCAGGCGGCGTTCAGCTTTATGACCTTTCAAGGGGCGGCGTTTGGCGATCAAACTGTGGCGGCTAACGCTGTCTTAATGAGTTTTTTGATGATGATATCCTATGGCATGGATGGTTTCGCTTATGCGATGGAGGCCATGGTTGGCAAAGCGATTGGTGCAAAAAGTGAGGCGCAGCTCAAAAGTGCTCTGATCGGCAGTTTTTTCTGGAGTGCGCTAATCTGTTTAGCGTTAACGGTGATGTTTGCGGTGTGGGGATCGGCGTTGATCACGCTGATCACTGACATTAACGCAGTTCAGCAAGCGGCTAACCGTTATCTAGCGTGGCTGGTGGCGATGCCGTTAACCGCGATGTGGTGTTTTTTATTGGATGGTATTTTTATCGGCGCGACCAAAGGTAAAGAGATGCGCAACAGCATGTTTGTCGCGATGTGCAGTTTTTTCAGCGTTTTCTATCTGGCTCAGTCTTTGGGTAATCACGCCCTGTGGATGGCGATGATCAGCTTTATGGCGATGCGCGGCATCAGTTTAGGTGTGGTCTTTATCTCACAATGGCGACGCGGTGTTTTTCTCACTTGATCACCGAATCTATCCCTAAGCACTTCACTCACTAGGTTACCAAAAAGAAAGCCGCACTCGTTAGCGGCTTTCATTCCATTAGCAGGCAGAATTAGGTCGATGATTAGAACAATCGATTCAGGCCATTTAACGCCGCCACGCGGTAGGCTTCGGCCATGGTTGGATAATTGAAGGTGGTATTGACGAAATATTCGAGGGTATTGGCTTCGCCTTTTTGCTCCATAATTGCCTGTCCGATATGGATGATTTCAGCCGCGCGTTCTCCAAACACATGAATACCTAAAATTTCTTTTGTCTCTCGGTGAAACAAAATTTTCAAGCTGCCGATATCTTTGCCAGAAATTTGTGCTCGTGCGAGGTGTTTAAACGAAGAGCGGCCAACTTCATACGGAATTTTGGCCGCGGTGAGTTCTTGCTCTGTTTTGCCCACTGAACTGATTTCAGGAATGGTGTAAATCCCAGTTGGAATGTCATCAATTAAGTGCCCTTGCGCTTGACCATGAGCAATCGCTTGAGCGACAAATCGACCTTGATCATAGGCTGCGCTCGCAAGGCTTGGGTAGCCAATTACATCACCGACTGCGTAGATGTGCTCCACCGAGGTTTGATAGTTACGATTGACGGCCAGTTGGCCACGTGAGTCGGCATTCAGGCCCACCGCTTTGAGGTTCAATTTGTCAGTGTTGCCCGTGCGTCCATTGGCGTACAAGATACAGTCGGCTTTCATTTTTTTGCCCGATTGCAAGTGAACGATCACACCATCGTCAGTGCCTTCAATCTTTTCATGGGTTTCATCATTACGAATCACAATGCCGCTGTTCCAAAAATGGTACGAGAGTGCATCAGACGTTTCGTTATCCAGAAACGACAGCAAGCGGTCACGGGTATTGATGAGGTCGGTTTTGACGCCTAAGCCGCGGAAAATCGAAGCGTATTCGCAACCAATGACGCCTGCGCCATAAATGATGATGTGGCGAGGATCGTGTTTAAGCGAGAGAATCGAATCGCTGTCATAAACTCGTTCATGAGTAAAATCAACATCATCAGGTTGATAAGGGCGTGAGCCAGTCGCAATCACAAATTTGTCGGCGCTGTATTTTTCGATGCTGCCGTCAGCGTGCGTAACCGCCACGGTGTTTTTGTGGGTAAACTTAGCGTTACCAAAAATCAGCGTACACTGATTGCGATCGTAAAAGCCTTGGCGCAAGCGCGTCTGTTTATCAATCACAGATTTAGCATGGCCTAAAATATCAGAGAAAGTGAGATGAATACTGGTGTTGTTTTTACAAAATAGAGGGTTACTGTTGAATTCGATGATGCGGCTGACCGCATGGCGTAACGCCTTGGAGGGAATGGTGCCCCAATGGGTACAACCTCCGCCAACACTACTCTCTTTTTCGATAATGGCGACATTAAACCCCGCTTTAGTCAAACCCATTGCGGCGCCTTCTCCGCCAGGGCCGCTACCAATTACGATGACATCGAAGTGGTTTTGGTTCGCCATACTCTATTCCTTGTTGTATTTGTTTAACATTGCTGTAGCGAGATTTTAACTGATCCATCAGTGCGGTAAACGATGTTGCCATCAGAGAGTGGAGAGGATCACGCTCGAGAGGTGAAAATGCCACTTTATGCTATTGCTTTGCCCATCTTACTGTGGCGAGTGATTGAAATTAGGTTAGGTGACTGTTTAATTGGTTACTTTGTCCAAAGAGGCGATGTTGTGGCTTAGACAACGTGCTCAATCACGTTATAGTATGGCTCAGATAGTAAAAGAGAAGCGACTTAATATGAAATCGATGGGAATTCGCGCATTACAAAAAGAAAAAACACGTCGTTCATTGATTGATGCAGCATTTAGCCAATTAAGTGCCGATCGGAGTTTTTCTAACTTAAGTTTACGAGAAGTGGCCCGCGAGGCGGGGATTGCGCCCACCTCATTCTATCGACATTTTAAAGATATGGATGAGTTGGGTTTAACCATGGTTGATGAAGGCGGTTTACTGCTGCGTCAATTGATGCGCCAAGCACGGCAGCGCATTGTCAAAGAGGGCAGTGTGATTCGCACGTCGGTTGAAACCTTCATGGAATTTATTGAAAGTAGTCCCAATGTGTTTCGCTTATTACTGCGAGAACGCTCAGGTACTTCTTGCGAGTTTCGTGCCGCGGTAGTGCGAGAAATACAGCACTTTTCCGCAGAGCTCACCGAGTATTTGATGACGACAGGCATGGGTCGTGACGAGGCATTAACTCAGGCCGAAGCTTCCGTTATTTTGGTGTTCAGCTCCGGCGCTGAAGCTTTAGATTTAGATCGACGTGAGCGAGATGAGCTTGCTGAACGTTTGATCATGCAGTTGCGAATGCTAGCCAAAGGGGCATTTTGGTATCGCAAAGAACGTGAACGTAATCGGCTCAAAGGGGGGATAGAGTAATGTCGAATGAAAACAACACAACCCATCGTGGTTCGGAAAGAAAAACACTTGTGCTAGCGCTCATCGCAGGTATGTGCGGCGATGCCTTGTTGTCTTGGGTAACCATTAGCCAAGTTCCGTTCTCCATTTTCCCACTGATTGCATTAGTGCTTTCTGTGCAGGCGTTGTATCAAGAATATTTGCGCCATCCGGTGGCGGAAGATCTTCCATTGGTAGCGCTTGCCTGTTTCTTTGTCGGTGCTTTTGGTCATTCGGCATTTATCAAAGCACAATATCCAGATTCTGGTTCTAACTTTTTCGCCATTCTCGTATTGCTGTTGTTGCTACTCTGGGTTGGAAGAAAATTGGGTTTTCTTGGTCGCCATCACGCCGACTAAGTCATCAATGACTAGGTAGATATAGCGTGCGATGTGACCGTCATCCAAGCCTATCAAAGACATATCACAGGGATGTGGACGCCGTTTTCTTGTCGTAGCGTCATGCATCCCGCTGTCACGTAATCGTTGTAAGTGGCGATAGCCGTTATCGGTGCGTTTTTAAATACGATGCGAAATTGCTTTGAACGATATTCGGTAAACGTAATTATTGCCAGTTAGCTGGAATTCTTTGTGCACACTAGGGCTCCAAGAATCATCACCACCCACGCCCATGTGCTGATGGTCTAGGCGCACATAAATGGTTTTTTCTGCCATTAAATCACAGGTGTGTTTTGCTTTTGCCAGCGTCTGTTGAGCATATTGACTGACACTAAATTGGAAATCGCCAGATATCGCCAGTTCGTTCACTTGCAGCCATTGAGTTCCACAACGCAAGCCACTGTCGGTTGGGAAAATGTACGGAGTATGCATCTCTTCTAGCGTTTGCGTGTGCAAGCCAAAACGTGCTGCAGATAGGCGGTCTGGGTAGTTCTCAAACGGACCTAAACCTTGCCAAGTGATTGGTGTACTCTGCTCATGCAATGGCAATTGCAACTCCAAGCCGATACGTGGCATGGGTGGTAGATCATCGGCAAGTGTCACATCAACGGTCAGCTGCATTTCGCCACTGTTTTTCAGCGTATGCGTCCAAGTGGTGATGGCTTGCACGGCACCGTTGAATTGGTAAGCGAAAGTTGATGTTACTTGCACGGCATGCGCCAACATGTCGCTATGGCAACTGACACATTCGCGTTTCCATTGGCCAATACCAGCCATATCCCAACGGCATACCCAAGCGTTTGGATCTACGTTATCCACTTCACTCACACCAATATCGTTATCCAGTGGCGCACGGAAGAAGTTATCTTGCGGTGCCGCCAGCATTTGCGCTTTGCCATCGACTTGCCAATCAATCATCAAGCCTGTTTGACTATCCCAGCACCATTGATGCTTCTCATTTAGGCTGGTGACTACGATCATGCCTTTTTGCTGGCTTATCGCTGGGGCTGGTTGCGTTTCCAATTTAGGCATGGCGAGACCTGAGGTATTGCGTAGCGCAAATTGCTCAGAAGCGCTCACATGTCCCGCGGGTGCCCAAAGTGTTTCAGCCACTAAGGTGATGTCAGTATTCAAGTGGTATCGCGCTTCTGCTTTAGGTGTAAATTCAAAAGCAATATCTACGGTTGCTTGGCTATCGGCTTTGATGTTCAGCACAACAGAGCCAGATTGAATCAATTTGCCATCTTCCAAAAGTGACCAGTTCAATTGCTCGTTGTCCGTTGCACGAAATAGGTTTTCGTTAGTTACTAATAGATGACAGAATCCTTTCGCTTGTTCTTGCAGCGACACGCGAATCATACGCTGGCAGTATTTGGCTTCTTCCAATGTTGGATGCACAGTGCGATCTGGGAAGATCAACCCGTTGATGCAGAACTGGCGGTCATTGATTTTATCGCCAAAATCGCCACCGTAAGCCCAGAAGTGTTGGCCGTTCTCGTCCCATTGGCTCAAGCCTTGGTCTACCCAATCCCAGATAAATCCGCCTTGAAGGCGAGGAAACTCGCGGAATGCATCCCAATATTCATTAAAACTCCCCAAACTGTTACCCATTGCGTGAGCGTATTCACATAAGATCAGTGGGCGAGTTTCGTTGGGTAGAGAAATCCATTTTTTGATTGGCCATTTTGGTACTGCTTCATCTGCAATCGTTGTATTCACACGGGCGTACATAGGCGCAATGATGTCGGTTGCAGCGGTATTGGCACCGCCACCTTCATATTGAACAGGGCGCGACGAATCGTAGTTTTTCGACCAGGCGTACATCGCATTGTGGTTGCTGCCGTGGCCAGACTCGTTACCCAAAGACCAGATGATGATAGAAGGATGGTTTTTATCGCGCATCACCATTTGGGTGTAGCGGCTCATGTATGCGTGTGCCCATTGTGGATTGCTCGAAAGGCGATTCATCGGCTGCATGCCATGGGTTTCGATGTTCGCTTCATCGCACACGTACAAGCCGTATTGGTCACACAGTTCGTACCAACGAGGGTGATTTGGGTAGTGCGCTGTACGTACCGCGTTGAAATTGTATTGCTTCATCAAACAGATGTCGCGGATCATGTCTTCTTCTGTCATCACATGCCCAAGCTCTGGATGATGCTCATGACGGTTAACGCCACGGATCAGCAAAGGCCTGCCGTTGAGTTTCAACTGACCATCAGTGATTTCCACTTTGCGAAAGCCCACATGATAGGCTTCACTCTCTAGATGTATGCCGTTTTCATCTAATAGTGAAACGACTAGGCGGTATAGATTGGGGGTTTCTGCGCTCCATTTGTTTGGCTCACGCACATGCAATGTTTGAAATACCACGTCATCGTATGTGCCTCGCTCGTCAATACGGCGGTTGTGCGGGCGATCAATTCGCGGCTCAGTCACTGCGCATTCACCATCAAAGAGCTGCACTTGCACTTGGTAACAATCTGGCGCTGAAATGTGCGTCACGATTGATAGTGAACCATCGCGATAACACGCATCCAAATCTGGCGTGACGAATACATCTTCAATGCAGTATTGCGGTTTAGAAAGCAAAGTTACGTCGCGGAAAATACCACTTAGCCACCACATGTCTTGGTCTTCTAGGTAGCTGCCATCACACCAACGCATCACCATCACGGCAAGTGTATTCTCGCCAGCCACTAGGTAGGGCGATAAGTCGAATTCGGAAGGCAAGCGGCTATCTTGGCTGTATCCCACCCAAGTGCCGTTGCACCATAGGTGGAATGCTGAGTTCACACCATCGAAGATGATGCGCTGTGTATTGGTAAGATCGGCTTCTGAGCGGGAAATCGTAGTGCGGTAACAACCTGTCGGGTTTTCGGCGGGTACGAATGGAGGGTTTACTTCAAACGGGTATTTTACGTTGGTGTAAATTGGTTTGTCGTAGCCTTGTAGCTGCCAGTTGGAAGGAACCGTTATTTCATCCCAGTTCGTGTCATTGAATTTGGTTTGAATAAACTCGCCTTCGACTTGTTCTGGCGAGTCGAACACTTTGAATTTCCATTGGCCATTCAGCGATTGACGTTGGGCGTAAACGCCGTCACGGGCATGGTCAATATCTCGGTAACTGGAAAGTGGGCTGTGTGCTTTTAAGCAGTGAATATTCACTGATTGTGGGGTTTCCCAGTCACGTCGTTGGAGAATATCTGAAAATGCCTTCATGGTTTTCCTACTTGATTTTTTGTTTCTAACCGTGTTGCGCTACGGTAGTGAATACCGTAATGGATGACTTTTTTGCTCTGGTAGTCGACGCTAACGCGGCCAAAAACAGTGCCATACATAGAGTAGCTAATCGTTTTATTTTTTGAGTCCTAACTTGCTACTCAGTGTAAATAAAATGTGGAAACGTTTCCATGATGGGATTTGCATTTTCATAGTAATAACGGATTTATTCTTCTTTCGTGTGATCATCCTCTCTGGAATATGCTTTTAAGCAATTTTAACGGCGAAGTGATGAACTTTCCTTGATGAGATTGGCTTTGGATCTGACGTTTATATCAAAATCAATCTGTAAACGTTCCCATGAATTTGGTTTGGCTCACCGATTATTTTGTTCTATTCATTGTGATGCGATGTAATTTCCTGCTTCAAAGTCAGACAAAATGACAGATAACCATTGATTGAATTAACCGGTGGGCAGGCTCTACTGATTGTAGAATTGGGTGAGTATGCAGAGATTCTGCATTGGGGACAGAAGGTAAGCGGCGATCTCAACGGTTATCATATGGGCTCTGCATTGAGCTGTATCCTCACCTGTCACGATATGGTCATGTACGCGAATAATCTACCAGCGCTAGAGCGTCCTTGAGTCTTTCGGTAATCCGTAAGTCAGCTAGGGAAGGTGTTGAATCTCCGGATGGATGGTTATGGGCAAATATCACCGCTGCTGCATTTACTTCTAATACCGCTTTCACCACTTCTCGTGGGTATACGCTGGTGGTTCCACCGTTCCATGAAACAGCTCTTTAAACTTTTTGGTTATCCAGCAGCAATAAGGCAAACACTTCACGCTCATAGCGTGTTGCCAGTATTTCAGCTGTATGCTCTAGGATTTCATTTTCCTGATAGCGTTGCTGCTTCTGGTAATCGGGTGTTTTTGGATTCATTTCAGGCTCCTGTCAGAATCAATGGTGGGGTTTCACATTGATGACATATACCTGAAGAATTTTTGGATTGAAGTTAGCGTGGTATTTTTGATGGTAACTTATTATAAATGTGCTTTACATTTGATTGAATTGTTTTAAAAGGGCATAGTAGAACAAGATATGAAACTTATCTCAACTCATGTAAACAATGGCCAAGACTTATTGTTCTTAATTTAGGTTGAAAAGATGAACACAAGAGAATTAACACCGACTGAGCAAGAAAAGGCAGATGCTTTAACAGAATTGAATATTGATTTTGAGCTGCTTTATGTCACAGAAACTGGGCTTACGAAAAGCATCTTAGATGCAACTGCACCAATAAATCAGTTACTGAAAGATAAGCAAGTACATGACTATGATACTCAGCTGTCAGGTCCAGAGAATAAAGTGATGCTCCCTTGTATTGTTTTAAGTAATGGAGTTCGAGAGGAAACAAAGTCTTCCTTATATAAAGCGACAAAGAGGGGCGATACTCGATTTTGGCCTGGAAGGTTCAATCGCTTTGCTTCGGATGGACAAGTGTTTGCTGTGTTTATTGAAAATAATAATATCATATTGTTAAACCTATCTGATGAGTGTCCGTTAGATGTATCTGATGGTTCAGACTTTTCTGAAATTGTCAGTAGGATTAATATTGACTCTGATACATTAGTGGGAATCGTTGGAGCTGGAGAAGATACTAAAGTTGAACTTGACGAAAGTAGTGAAAGCGCTGTGCTGTCACGATTTGAAGTTTCTAGTTATGGGTGGGATAGCGATGTCGAAGGACTCGTTAAGAGATTAAAGCGCGGAGATATAAACTTACCAGGCTTTCAACGAGGTTTTGTATGGGGTTTGACCGAACAGTCCAGATTTATTGAATCCTTAATTCTGGGATTACCTGTACCAAATATTTTTCTTGCTCAAGATCGTGATTCCAAGACTTTAAATATTGTCGATGGGCAGCAGCGACTAAAAACACTTCAACGATTTTTAGCTGGAGACTTTGCTTTATCAAATAGTAAAAAAATCCATGCAGATCTACGAGGCTGTTATTTTAATCGTGAGGTCGCTAAAAGTTCTAAGTCTAAAATTCTCGAAGATGTAGATGCCCGAACCTTAAGTGATTCGATAATACATAGTATAGTGATAAAACCAGATATATCTTCTGATAGCCCTGAATATGGGCAGGAATACAACAATGCAGTTGTTCAGATATTTAGACGCTTAAACACTAGTGGAAAAGCCTTACAGGCACAAGAGCTTAGATCGTGTATTTTCCACGGCCCATTCGATGATTTTCTTCATCGATTAAACAAAAATTCGTCATGGCGTAGCTTGTTTGGTACTGAGCATAGCCGATATAAAGACGTCGAAACTATTTTGAGATTTTTTGCTCTATTTAATAACTACGAAAAATACAAAGCTCCGATGCCTAGTTTCCTAGATAAATATATGGGTGAGAACCGTAATATGGAGCATGACAAGATTCTTAAATCGCAAGAACTTTTTGAGTCAATAGTAGATCGTTTATTGAATGCTTGTGGCTCATCATTGTTCAAAGTTGGTGGAACTTTGTTGTTATCAAAATTTGATGCAGTGACTGTTGGCTTTGCTAAAGCGTTATCTTCGGGGGTGGTGTTTGATACTGATGAAAAAATAAATAGAAAGATAGAGCAGCTGATTTCTGATCCTATTTATTTAGATTCGACTGCGGAGTTTATTAATGATACTGGAAATGTAATAAATAGAATTAATATAGCGATAAATATATTCAAAGGTTAGATTATGATAGCAAGGTCTCGCCATAGAGGGCATGATAAATATAGGTCTAGAATAACCTATTTGTTTAAGCTATTTAATGAGGATGAATATAGTAGCCCAGAAACCCAAGCTAACAATGCTAAGTATCTTGCTGTGTTGGTCTCTGGATATTTAGAGCAATCTATTAAAGAGTTATTGTTACACTATGCGTTTCAAGGATCCAGACCTCAAGTGGCTAGATATGTAGAAGAGACATGGCCGATATCTAGAAATATGAATGCAGATAATATAAAAACTATTCTGCATCAATTTAACTCAGTATGGAGTGATGAGTTTTCTACGTGGCTTGAAGAAGATGCAAGTAGAAAGAGCCATATAAACTCGATCGTCCGTTGGCGTAACAGCATTGCCCATGGTCAGGAATCGAACACTACTGGCGTTACATTGGTATCGGTTTGCACTGCTTTTTCTACCGTTAGCAATTTAGTTTCTTTTATAGAGGAAAAAATCCAGTAATAAGATTATTCATGAAGTTGATTCTAAAGTCCGAATTAGATCTCTGTTTAATAAATCTAAAATAGAGCTACCAAGCTTGCGAGCTAATAATGGGGGAACAGCGTTGCCAACTTGAGTATATTGAGGCACTTCATAGCGTCTCATTGTTCCCCCAGTAGTTACTTTCGCGCGAAATTTGAATGCATCGGGAAAGGATTGGATTCTAGCCATTTCCCGCACTGTAAGAGTTCTGAGTTCGTTACTATCGTAATGGCAAGCATCGTCTGGTATAGATAAAGCCGCAGGTGCTGGTTGATGTTCATCTAGTGCACGTTGGCTTCGTTTTTTTGTCGGATGATTCTTTAGATATCTAGTCAAGTCTTCTTTTGCACTAAAATTGACATACTCACCTTCCGTAGATACAAACTTATGTTTTTTCAATTCTTCCCAAACTGAATCACTTAAATCAATCACTTTACCTTTTAAAATACCAAAAACTTGTTTTTTTGCATCTTGGCTACATTTTTGAAGCACTTGATAAACTCGAAACCTTCTTTTTACCAGCTCATTATTTTTTCTTGGTACATGGTTAGATATTGAATTAGCCTTACCCAAAACACTCTCAAATTTTTTATTTAACTCATTGACATATAATGACTTTTTATTCTCTTTTCTGAGGCGTAAATCATGAATTGCCATTTTTACAGATACTTCTTTATTGCTAACAAGAGGTGCTAAAAAAGAGTTCCGAAACAAGTCTAAGTCTTTTCCAATGCTAACGTCATAACAGTGATAATCTCGAATATCGACGGCTTTACCTTCTTGAATTTTTTTAAATAGCTCTACACAAGGGGTTAGTAGTTTTTTTTCATATTCATTTAAAGAGGGTGATATGCTTGAAAACGTATCCTTTCGGATCGCAATCATTATAAAACGAGGTCTATTCTGAGGGACTCCTGCCAACCGCGCATTAACATGCAGACATAATGGTATGTAGCTCTGTTCTGCAAAAGCCTTGGCTACCTCAAACCAAGCATAGTATTTTATACCGTCTTCATTGAAAGGTCTCAGTATACCTGATACGTTTTCGAGCATTACTAGCTTGGGCTCTACCATGCCTACAAACTTTGCAAACTCCCAAGGTAATAAATTCTTATCGCAATCTTTTTTTCTTAGGCCTGCCAAACTGAAACTCTGACAAGGTGGGCCTCCTGAGACAAGATCTATTCCACCATTTCCAAATCCACTTTTTATTTCATTAAGAAGTTGAGGGTTAGCTTCTAAAATCTGGTTTAGATGAATGATATTCCCTATCAAAAGACTTCCTTGTAGTTTTTGGTATTCATCTGGTATGTCTGAAACACCTGTATCCAGATCTGGATACTCAAAAGGGTTTTCTCTAAGTCTACGAGTTAAGTCTAGATACTTGCTACTGAGCCAGAAAGTTTTCTTGCTGTTTTTTCCTTGTTTTGCAAATAAATCTAAATCTTCCCCTAACAAGTTATATGCAAACGTTTCAGCTGCCATTGGTGATAACTCATTAGCGAATGTAAGTTCAAAACCAGCCTTAGCTAAGCCTAAAGATAACCCGCCACACCCAGAAAAAAGCTCAATATGATTCAAATCAGTACTCACTTAGATAATTATTCAATTGATATGCTAAAACATTTGTTGTTTAAGGTCCAGGATTACTTGGCAAACGATTTGATGTTCGCTTTAAACTTAGCTGTACCCCGGGCTATACCCTGTGGCACTTTTAACTATGATTATTTTGCTACCATCCCTTATTTAATCTTCTCCAGCATCACTCCTGCTTCCATGTGGTGGGTGTAAGGAAATTGGTCGAATAGAGCGAAACGAGTCACTTTGTGTGTTTCACATAGAGTGTCTAAATTCTCTTTTAAGGTTTCTGGGTTGCAGGAGATATACACAATCCGCTCGTAGCCTTGCACCATTTTGCAGGTATCGATATCCATCCCCGAGCGCGGTGGGTCAACAAAAATGGTGTTGCAACGATAGCTTTTGAGATCAACTCCAGCCTGTTGCAAACGGCGAAACTCACGTTGACCTTCCATCGCTTGAGTAAATTCTTCGGCAGACATGCGGATGATTTGCACATTGTCTATTTTATTCGCCGCAATGTTGTATTGCGCGGAATCAACAGAAGGTTTGGCTAATTCGGTTGCGAGCACTCGCTCGAAATTTTTCGCCAATGCCAGTGAAAAGTTACCATTCCCACAGTAGAGCTCTAATAAATCGCCTTGGCTCTCTTGCGTACAGTCAACGGCCCATTCCAACATTTTTTGTGCGACAGTACCGTTTGGCTGAGTAAAGCTGTTTTCCACTTGTTGATAAATATAACTTTGACCATGTACGTTCAGCTTCTCAATCACAAAATCTCGATCGAGCACGACTTTCATTTTACGTGCACGGCCAATCAAATTGAGGTTGAATCCCTCATCATTGAGACGCTGTTTTAATGCTTTTGCTTGGGTTATCCATTCTTCATCGAGTTGGCGATGATAAAGCAGAGAAACCAGTACTTCACCACTAAGAGTGGAGAGAAAATCCACTTGGAAAAGTTTACGGCGCAGTGAGTCGCTGCCTTTAATTGCATCGACCAAAAGTGGCATCAAATCATTAATTAAACGACTGGCCGCAGGAAACTGGTCAACGCGGTATTTTTCACGCGTTTCTTGGTTGAACATGATGTAATAAAGCTCATCACCTTCGTGCCAAACTCGAAATTCTGCACGCATACGGTAATGCTGCTCTGGTGATTCAAACACTTCCAACTGAGGCATGTTGTATTGTGCGAACATTTGGGTCAGACGCTCGGTCTTTTCCGCCAACTGTTGCTGGTAGTGTTGTGGGTTTACATCAAGAGTCGCCATGGTATTACCTTTGCTTGGGTATGGTGCATTCAAATAATAAAGAGCGCAGATTTTATTCAATCCCTCGCGCTTGTCCAGTTTTGTCCTGAATTAGTCATTAATTGCGAGCTAACAAAAATAGCTGACACCAATCAGTACTAGACAAATTATCAATAGAGCCATAGTATCGCCCTCAGCTGGTGCTATCTAGCGGTATAGATGGCCGAAAAGGGAATCTGGTGTGAATCCAGAACTGACGCGCAGCGGTAAGAGAGAACGAACACCCAATATGACACTGCAGGAAAATGCTGTGGGAAGTCGGGTTAGTAGGTCAAGAGCTCTCAAGTCCGAATACCTGCCAGCAGCCAAATCTATGCCACCTTTTGGTTGATTTGGTAGGACTTACGCGAATTAGGATCACAATATGAATAAATCCCTTTTAGCGGCGGCTGTAGCATCGCTGCTTTCACTTATCTCCAATTTACACGCCCAAGAAGCATCTGCTGACGAAACCATGGTGGTTACGGCTAACCGTTTTGAGCAAAGTACCGAAAGTGTTATTGCTCAAGTGGAGGTTGTGACACGTCAAGATATAGCTCGTATTCAAGCTAAGTCACTAACTGATGTATTCAAACGATTAACGGGTATTCAAGTTACACAGAATGGTGGTAGAGGCCAGCAAGCTTCGATCTTTGTTCGAGGTGCTAACTCTGATCAGGTTCTTGTCTTAATTGACGGCATTCGTTTTGCTCGCGCTGCAAAAGGTGGTGTCGATTTCAGCCAGCTGCCAATCGCATTTGTTGACCGAGTAGAGTATGTACGAGGTGCTCGTGCTGCTATGTATGGTTCAGAGGCTATTGGTGGTGTGATTAATATCATTACAGTTGTCAGTTCTGACAATGAAGAAACTGTAGTGAGTGCAGGATTAGGCAGCCGTGATTATGAAGAATTAAGTTTTGTTAGTGGTACTAAAGTTGGCGAGAACGGTCATTTAAACGTATCGGTTGGTTACGATTCTGATGAGGGCTATAACGTTCACCCAATGCCCGGAGTAAACGATGGTGACCGTCATGGGTTTGAATCACGTAATGCTTTGCTCGGGTACGTACATAACTTCGACCAACAGTGGAGTGGCTTTGCGAATTTCCGAATGTTCGAGACTATCTCTCAATATGATGGTTCGTATGTTGATTATAATACCGGCAACCCTGTCCACTCTTACAAAGAAGCTGAAGTACAAAACTCTACTGTTGCTGCTGGCGTTAAATTTAATGGCAGTGAGCTAAAGTCTGAATTCCTAGTTAATTATCAAAACCAAGACAACTGGAATTACGAAAAGTCTCTAGGTAAGAACTCTTCTTCGGCTACGTCTGATGAGCTTGAGCAACTTAATGTTCAATGGGTAAACTCATACAAAGTTACTTCAGCACTGACGTTAAGTGGTGGTGTTGATTGGCGAGATGAGGCCTACATCGTTAAGCCATCGAATACTGAATATGATCGAACCAATGTTGCATACTTCACAGCATTAAACGCAGATGCGGACAAAGTGTTTGGTGAGTTGAGCATTCGTGCTGATGACAATGAACAGTTTGGTACTGAAACAACGTATAACACAGGGTTAGGTTATCGTTACGCAGAATGGCTTGTGGTTAAGGCTGCCTATGGTACATCGTTTAAAGCTCCGAACTTGTATCAACTATATAGTTACTACGGTAATGACAAGCTAGAAGCCGAGAAAGCGGATTCATTTGAATTAACTTTTAGTGGTTTAATCCAAGAGGTTGATTGGTCAATTACTGGATACGATACAAACGTTGAAGACTTAATTGATTATAATTACGCGACGAGTAAGTATTACAACACTAATGGTGAAAGCCAATTACGTGGTGTGGAAATGGTTGTCGGTTTTGATACAGGCTTTATTAACCACCAAGTGAGCGCTAACTTCCAAGATCCAAAAGACCAATCTGGTGAACAGTTAGTCCGCCGTGCTAAGAAGATTTATAAGTATAACGCGGTAGCTAGTTTCGATGATGTTGATTTGTCATTGGGGTACCAATACGTCGGTGAGCGACCAGACTTCTCTGAAGAGTTGGCTGCATACAGTTTGTTTGATGTTTCAGTTAACTACTACGTAAATGAAAATCTTACTTTAAACGGTCGAGTCGAGAACCTTACTGATGAAGAGTACGAGACAGCTGGTGGATACCCATCTCCAGAGCGTACATATTACGTAAATGCTACTTACCAATTCTAATTTTTGAAACCGCCAGTGGGCGGTTTTTACTTTGCGAGTGTGATGATGAAAAAGAACGTTATTGTCAGTTGGTCTAGTGGAAAAGATTCAACCCTCACTTTAGAGCGATTATTGGAAGATAGCCGTTATTGTGTGGTGGGCATTTTTACCACTTATGTCGAAGATGAAGTGCCCTTTCAAGCCACCCCTTTGTATGTAATTGAGCTACAAGCACGACTTTTAAAATTACCCGTTGTCAAAATAGAGCTGCCTGCCGTATTTCCAAGTAACGAGCTTTATCAATCGACCATCATCAGCACATTAAAACAAAGTGGATTAGAGATAGACGCCGTTGCTTTTGGCGATATGTTCTGTAACGGTATTGCGCAGTATCGCAAAAGCTATATTGAACCGGCTGGCTGGGAGTGTGTGTTGCCCTTGTTAGGCGAAGATAGTAGCGCTCTTGCGCGAGAGATCATAAATCGCGGCATCCAAACCATGGTGATGACGACAGATGGTCACAGCCTCACGCCAGACTATTGTGGACAACCTTATGGACGAGCGTTTATTGATTCTTTACCAGCAAAGGTTGACCCGTGTGGCGAAAATGGCGAGTTTTATACACTGGTCATCGACGCGCCCTGTTTTTTGGGTGGAACACTGGAGTTAGAGTTGACGCATCTCCAACTGGGGGAACGCTTTTGTCACCAAAGATACCGAGCAAGAGCATTGCCAATTGATAAAGAGCGAGTATGATCGGAACGTTTTCATTATAAGGTGCTCAGAGTGTCGCAACCGTCTCAGCTTAATGTGCTTATCTTTGACTCTGGTGTTGGTGGGTTATCGGTTTATCAAGAGGTTCAAGCCAAACTACCACAATTAAACTACATCTACCTGTTTGACAATGAAGCTTATCCTTATGGAGAGCTCAATCAAGAGGTGTTAATTAAGCGTGTGGTTAGGTTGGTAAGCGATGTCGTTGTGAAAGAGCGTATTGATTTGGTCGTTATTGCTTGTAATACCGCAAGCACCATCGTCTTACCCAAGTTGCGTTCTTGTCTTGCTGTACCAGTTGTGGGGGTTGTCCCTGCGATTAAACCGGCCTCGTCACTGGCAAATAAAGCCGTGGGACTCATTGCCACCCCAGCGACTATCACTCGTCAATACACTCACGATTTGATTCGAGATTTTTCATCTGACAAGAATGTTGAATTGCTAGGGTCAACGCGCTTAGTGGATATGGCAGAAGAAAAATTGAGGGGCAAAGCTGTCGATCTTGCAGAATTAAAAGAGATTCTTAGCCCTTTGGTGAACCGTATTGATGTGGCGGTCCTTGGCTGTACACACTTCCCATTAATAAAAGAAGAGATCCAAGCCGTATTAGGGAAGAGTGTCGTACTAGTTGATTCCGGAGAAGCTATTGCTCGTCGTGTGCAAGAGCTATTGGGCGTTAAAAGCGAGCCACAATGCAAAATCAAACAACACAAGATATTATCAAGCGCACCTCCTTGGGAAGAAAGCGCGCTCAATAGCCGATTAGCTCACTTAGGTTTTACTCCTGTTCAAACATATCGTCATCAGGATGTTTAGGATCATTCGCCACACGTACCTTCAATGTACGCTGCATATAGTCTTTCTCATTTAAAGCTGAAATAGCACTATCTACATTCGCAGAAGCCATCACAACAAAGCCAAATCCACGCCTTTTGCCTGTCCGCTTATCTTTCATCAAACGTACGGCAAAGACTTCTCCATATTTGGCAAAAAGTTCACGAACATGAGCTTCATTCGCTTTGTATGGCAAGTTACCGACATACAGTGTTTTCGTTGAGAGTTTTGACTCCTCATCATCGGTTAGCGTTTTGCTGCCAAAAAATTTAAAAACAAGAGCGGAAGAGACAACACCAAGAACAAAAGTAATTGCGGGAGAAAGCGCGACCAGAGAAAAAAGGATTGCGCCTATTATTGCAAGAGATGCAACCAGTAAAATCGATTTATTAGAGTTCATATTGGAATACTACATATCAAGTAAAAGAAGAAGGATGTCTAGGATTAACAAAATAGACACATCAATCTTACGTTTATGCTTGGTGTTTTTCCAACCAATTGCTGTGATAACCTTCAAATGTTGAAGTTTTATTCAATAAAACGCGACATTGGTGGCTTTTTAAGCGAATGAAAGGTGATTTTAAAAAAGAACTTGTCACATTGTAAAACCTCCCTATAATGCCGCCTCACTGACACGGAGTGAGGCAAGCCTCACAAACGAGTTACTAGTTGAAAGAGAAAGATAGTTAAAAATAATTCTTGACTCTTAAAAGCTAAAGCGTATTATTCGCACCCCTAGCGACGCGGACTTAACGGTCTTGTTCGACAGGAACGCTCTTTAACAATATAAACCTATCAATCTGTGTGGGCACTCGTTGATGATAATCAAAAAAGATTTATCAATAAACTGAGTGACCAATCAGAATCAAGTTTACTTGATTTTGGCACAGTCAATTCATTGTTGTTCTGTTGGAGCAACAATAGCTTTAAAATTACTTTTTTACTTTCGAGTAAGAGCAGTTTTGAAGTCAGTATTCATTGAGCCGGTCTTAGGACCAAAAAAACTTTAATTGAAGAGTTTGATCATGGCTCAGATTGAACGCTGGCGGCAGGCCTAACACATGCAAGTCGAGCGGCAGCACAGAGGAACTTGTTCCTTGGGTGGCGAGCGGCGGACGGGTGAGTAA
>NZ_CAWPIM010000006.1:0-62258 GCF_963888245.1 Vibrio sp. B4-6 | reverse complement strand
ATGATATCGAGGGCTTGAGAGACGTGCATAAAAAAATCCGATAAACAAGGTCTATCGGATTTTTACATAAAGGTAGGATCATTCAACTGATCTGCCGATTAAAGTCTTAACTGATCGGCATTAGAGCCCAGAGCTCCCTGTTTACTTTTATGCCCTTCTCATTTGAAGCTGCCGTACGTTCGCTCACCCCAATCGCCTCGTTTATCTAGGCTCATGGGGATGAATTCACTTGTCGCCTACCTGCAACTTCAAGTTGTTTGGGCATAGCTCTTGGGTCATTGGATGATTAACGGTTTCTGTCTTGGCGCTGATTTGTTAGGATTGCGATGTTCAATGAGGTCATAAACAGATGTCACATCACGAAAATCAATATTTACAAGAAATGGGCATCCAGCGTTTGGAGCTTATCCATCCACAGCGGCTGGCTGGCTATCAACCCGATCCGGTGACGCTGCCGAGCACGTGCCGTTTATTACTCGTTTCCCCCCAATACCCGCAACAAGGTGCTCTATTGCTGTTTTCAAGAGTATTGAAAAGTATGGGGCTCGAAATCAGTCAGGCGTGTCATCTTGAGCCTCACTCTCTTAGCCAACTAACAGGCTCCAGCATTGAATGGGTGTGGTTTTCAGGCTGTGAAAAGAAAGAAAGCCCGTTGGCTCAGAAAGTGTTAACGTCACCGCCGCTAGTTGAGATAGATGGCAATACCGAGCTGCGCCGGGCGTTGTGGCAGCAAATTTGTTCTTATGAGTCATAAAACCATGAATATTGATGTTGTGCCTTTATCACTTCCTTATCTTGATGCTATTTGGTCCATTGAGCAGCAAGCCCACAGTTACCCTTGGTCTGAATCACTCGTACGCGACTTGGCGAGTCGTGGTGCATGCCACCATGCTATGTTGGTTGATGGCAAAGTTGTCGGTTATTTCTATGCACAGAATATTGTTGGAGAGGTGACCTTGTTGAATATCGCTGTGGATCCGCAGCAGCAAGGTAAGGGTTACGGAAAATTGTTGATGGAGTTTTTCTTAACTTACTGTGAAAAAGCGCAAGCTGAAAGTGCGTGGCTTGAAGTTCGCGAAAGTAACATCCGCGCTTATAGTTTGTACGAATCGCTGGGTTTTAATGAGCTCGATCGTCGAGTGAACTACTATCCCACTCCGAAAGGATCAGAAGATGCGATCATCATGAGCTACTATTTTTTGTAGCTTATTTTCTCGTTTGCAAACTCAGGTTTTTTTCATGGTCATGCGTATCGGAACTATTTCTGGTGCGCCTTATCTTTTTGATGTTCATTGAGTTGATAACATGGGCTTGCAAAACGCTTGACGACTTCCTTAGCGGTTAACGGCTTATCAAATAAGTAACCTTGGAACTGATCACAACCCAATTGTTTGAGAGTTTCGAGTTCTTGGCACTCTTCCACACCTTCGGCTATTACCTCCAAATTTAAACGTTTCGCAATCATAATAATCGTATCCACAATTGCTTGGTCACTCTCATCTAGATGCAATTGAGTGACAAAAGAACGATCGATTTTGAGCACATCCACAGATAAAAGTTTGAGGTAACGCAGTGATGAATAACCAGTGCCAAAATCATCAATCGAGATGCTCAGCTTACTTTTTTTAAGTTGCACCATTTTTTGAATCGCACTTTCGACATTTTCCAGTAATAGCCCTTCAGTAATCTCCAATTCAAGATGTTCACCAGTAATACCTGCTTGTTGCATTGCATGGTTAATGTGTTCAACAAAAGAATCTTGAGAAAACTGCAACGGACTGATGTTGATGGCTAAACGGCGAAAATGGGGCGGTAATACTCCTTGGCGCTTCCAAGCAGCGTATTGATAGCACGCTTGCTCTAATATCCAGTTTCCAATCGGAATAATTTGCCCCGTTTCTTCTGCTATGGTCATAAACACACCCGGTGGCAATACACCTTTGGTTGGGTGGTTCCAGCGGATCAAGGCTTCCACACCGACAATATTGTGCCGCTCATCGACTTGAGGTTGGTAATAGAGTTCTAACTGTTGGGTATTGAGGGCTTCATGGAGGCCTTTTTCAATTTCCAGAAACGATTCGACTTGAGCCTGCATTTCTGGCTCATAAAACATGTATTTATTGCGTCCATTCGCTTTTGCGCGGTAAAGCGCTGTATCGGCTTGTCTAAGGACATCGATATTGGTTTTGCCCACTGACGGAAAAATCGAGATACCAATACTCACAGTGCAATAAAGCTGGTGGTCATCAATCGAGTAAGGGTTGGAAATCAGAGCCAGAAGCTGCTGAGCTACCTTCTCTGCTTGTTGGCGAGAGAGATGAGGAATCAACACCGCAAACTCATCGCCACCGATGCGTGCGGCGGTGTAATCGTGTTTAAGCCAGCCATCCATACGCATGGCGATAGCTTTGATTAAATGATCCCCCGTTGTGTGTCCAAGTGAATCATTGATCGTTTTGAAACGGTCGAGATCAAGGTAAAACAACACACCAGAAGTGTGGGTGCGAATACTGTTATCAATGGCATCAGTGAGCAGTTGCAGCAGCAAGCTGCGATTAGCAAGGCCAGTTAACGTGTCGTAGTAGGCTAATTGGTTAAGTTTAGCATCCGCGAGCTCTCGCTCTTTCCATAAAGTATAGAAAGTACCGGCTAACTCACTGAGCTCATTTTTTTGCTGTTGTAATGGCGGCTGTGTTGGACGTTGATTGTTTTGCAATGAGCGAACCCACGAAATTAACGTGGTGATGGGTTTTGACAGCTTGTAGTAAAAAAAGACTAAAAGGATCGAAGTCAGCAACACATTTCGAAAGAGATCAAACAGCAATACTCGTGTGGTTTTTGCAATAAATTCTTTGGCAATGGAAGAGCCGTTGACGGAAAAACTTAAGCTACCTACCACCACACTCGAATTGGGTTGATGCAAGTCAGTTTTAAAGATGGGTATTTCAGGTGTCAGATAATTCGATAAGAGCCGAATAAAAGCAGTCTGCGCTGGAATCTCTCTGCTTTTTTTTGCCAGTGTATCGCCAAAATCATCAATAATTTCAACATGATAAATGGCATTATCAACCATTAAGCTAGAGACGACTTGATTGGCTAATAAGTTGTTGAGGTGATAAGCAGCCTGGCTGGCATTTGAATAATTTTGCAGCAGTTTAAAACGGTAGTGATCTTCAATGCGAGCTTGCTCATGGTGCAGGTCGAGCAAAGTATGATACAAACTAAAGCCTATCCCAAGGATCACCGAGACTAGGAACACTGTTTTGGCTTGTTTAAATGCCAGAGAATTTCTTTGTTTGGTTATCAGCATAATACTCGCTTATTCTCTTCGCCCTTTTTAGTTATAGCTCATATTTATTGATAATTTAATTACAAATAGAAAGGTCGTCATTCTCTTGTTGATTTGTATAGCGACGAAAGTTGCTCCCAGATCAAATATAGGGGAGAATACCGCGCAAATTTGAATCGAACTGCTGATCAGCGTAAGCGCTTCGGCTCTCCCTTATATCAGCATATTGAGAAGACCTGTTTCATGTCAAATACTCCTTTTTTGAGTGAAGTTTCTAAACGTAGAACCTTCGCTATTATTTCGCACCCGGATGCGGGTAAAACCACCATTACTGAAAAAGTTCTGCTATTCGGGAATGCCATTCAAAAAGCGGGAACGGTAAAAGGGCGCGGCTCTAACCAGCATGCTAAATCAGATTGGATGGAAATGGAAAAAGAGCGTGGTATTTCGGTCACGACCTCTGTGATGCAATTTCCTTACAATCATTGTTTGGTTAACTTGCTCGATACTCCAGGGCACGAAGACTTCTCGGAAGATACTTACCGCACATTGACGGCGGTTGACTCGTGCTTAATGGTGATTGATGCAGCAAAAGGTGTTGAAGATCGTACTCGTAAGCTGATGGAAGTGACTCGCTTACGTGATACACCGATTGTAACCTTCATGAACAAATTGGACCGTGAGATCCGCGACCCAATGGAATTGCTTGATGAAGTGGAGAATGAGCTGAAGATTGCCTGCGCCCCGATTTCATGGCCAGTGGGTTGTGGTAAAGAGTTTAAAGGCGTGTACCACATTCACCGTGATGAGACGATTCTGTACGCGACCGGCCAAGGCCACACTATTCAAGAAGAGCGCATTGTTAAGGGCCTCAACAACCCTGATCTGGATAAGGCCGTGGGTGATGACCTTGCCGCTCAGCTGCGTGATGAGCTTGAATTGGTATTGGGTGCTTCTCATGAATTTGATCAAGAGCTGTTTTTAAAAGGTGAGTTGACCCCTGTTTTCTTCGGAACGGCATTAGGTAACTTTGGTGTGGACCATATGCTGCATGGTTTAACTGAGTGGGCTCCGGCGCCGATGCCACGTCAAGCTAATGAGCGTATTGTTGAAGCCACGGAAGAGAAATTCTCAGGCTTTGTGTTTAAAATTCAAGCGAACATGGATCCTAAACACCGCGATCGTATTGCGTTTATGCGTATTGTGTCGGGTACTTATACCCAAGGCATGAAAATTAACCACGTGCGTATTGGTAAGCAAGTGAGTATTTCTGATGCGGTTACCTTTATGGCGGGCGATCGCTCTCGTGCTGAAAATGCTTATGCTGGCGATATTATCGGTTTGCATAACCATGGAACGATTCAGATTGGTGATACCTTTACTCAAGGTGAATCGTTGAAATTCTCAGGTATTCCTAACTTTGCTCCTGAGTTGTTCCGTCGTATTCGCTTGCGCGATCCACTGAAGCAGAAGCAACTGCTTAAAGGGTTAGTGCAGTTGTCGGAAGAGGGAGCGGTTCAAGTCTTCCGCCCACTACAAAATAACGATTTGATTGTGGGTGCAGTGGGTGTGCTGCAGTTTGATGTGGTGGTGTCTCGTTTAAAATCTGAATACAACGTCGAGGCAATTTACGAAGGTGTTAACGTTGCAACAGCACGTTGGATTGAGTGCGCAGATGATAAAAAATTCGAAGAGTTTAAGCGCAAAAACCAAAGTAACATCGCACTGGATGGTGGGGATAACCTGACTTACATCGCGCCGACTATGGTCAATTTGAATCTGGCCAAAGAGCGTTTTCCTGAAGTGGAGTTCCGTGCGACACGCGAACATTAAACCTTGGTGAGTTTGAAGAGAGTGATACTCTCTTCAAACGTTAAAGATAAAAAATGCCGATATTTCAGTATCGGCATTTTTTATAGGTGGTATTGGAACACTATTTTTTCTTTTTGTTCGCTTTCTTCTTCTTCTTCGAAACCACTTTGACTTTTTTGTCATCGGTTTTCTTTTTCTTTTTGAATACCGGCTTTTTGTGCTGCGGGCGCATATCTTTAATGAAGCGCTCTTTTATCTCCTCGTCGACATAACGCGCGACGCGGTCCATCATCACTTGATCATGGGCTTCAACCAAAGAGATCGCATTGCCTTTTTTACCAGCACGAGCCGTACGACCTATGCGGTGTAAGTACACATCCGCTGAGCGTGGCATATCAAAGTTGATCACGTGACTTACGTCAGGTAAGTCAATACCGCGTGCGGCCACGTCGGTTGCCAGTAGTACGTTGACTGCGCCTTCACGGAATCGCGTAATGGCGTTATTGCGACGATCTTGTGGCATTTCGCCTTGAATCCAAGCACAAGGAATTTGCGCTTTTTCTAGCTCTGTACGCAAATCAGCTAAGCGCTCACGAGTTTTGATAAACACGATAGAACGTTCGGCTTGCTCGGTGAGGATTTTCTTCAATAGCTCAACTTTGTGCACCATGGTATCGGCGCGGTGATACCATTGAGTGATTTTTTTGCGTTCACGACGAGAAGGATCGGCATTGATTGTTGCTGGTTCTTTTAAGAGATCGGCAGTAAAACCTTCCACACCATGGCCTTCCAGTGTTGCAGAGAAGAGCAAGGTCTGTTTACGCCAGCGACATTCAGCAGCGAGACGATCGACGATTGGGCCAAAGCCCATGTCCAGCATGCGGTCAGCTTCATCCAAAATAAGCCATTCAATCGCACGACAATCAAAACGCTCGCCTTCAATGTATTCCATCAAGCGACCAGGCGTTGCCACCACAATATCTTGCGTTTTGGCTAAGATGTCGGCGTGCTCTTGATATTGTACGCCGCCAGTGATGGTGACGATATTGAGGCGAGTATTCTTCGCCAGTTCACGAGCTTGATCCGCCACTTGCATCGCCAATTCACGAGTTGGGGTCAGAATCAAGACGCGTGCAGGGCCGGCTCGCTTGCGCGGAAAATCTAAAAGATATTGTAGCGCGGGTAAAACAAATGCAGCGGTTTTACCGGTTCCCGTTGGCGCAGAGGCAAGAATATCTCGACCATCTAGGGCTTGTGGGATCGCTTCAGCTTGAACTTGGGTGGGACGTTCAAAGCCCATATCTTCAATGGCCGCAATGATGCAAGGGTCAAGATCGAGGTCAGCAAAGGTTTTGATCACAGTGAGTACTCCACAAGCCGTTAGGCTTATTTGGCTATAAAATTAAGGTCGAACATTATAGGGGGATTGGTGATTAGGATCACATGTTATTTCTACATCTTGAGATAAAAATCTTGAGTTAGGGCAATAAAGGCTTCGCTATAACCACTTGATGAGTGAATGACCAACGATGAATCAATCACAGAAGCCGAGGCTAAACTTAGTTCAACCAATAGCCGATGAGCGGGTTTGTGTGCTATGGGTTGTACAGTGCAGCGCCGCTTAAGCTGCCAGCCGAGCGTGAGTGCTTGCTCGATAAATTGTTCCCCTTCATACACGGGCAAAATAAAACAAGCTTGCCCCTCATCGTTGAGAAGGCTTTTTGCTCTGACTAATAAAGCGTGATGAGCAAGTTGATTGGTGTGCCTAGCAGTAGCTCGCTGGGGATCATGAGACAGTTCACCACTGTTGAAATAGGGTGGGTTACAAATAATTGCATCAAAGGACGGCGTAAAAGAGGTGTCTAAAATATCACCTTGTAAAACCTGTATGCGTTGCCCCCATGAAGAAGCATTACTGTTGTATTGGGCCGCTTCAAAGGCAAAGGCATCGATATCGACGGCCGTAATTTGTGCATCGCTAAAACGTTGCGCGCACATTAATGCTAATAACCCGGTACCAGTGCCAATATCGAGAATGGTTTTGGGATGGTGCGTGAAAGCCCACGCGCCTAATAGAACCCCATCGGTACTGACAGGCATTCCCGCTTGTCCACCGTCAATGGAAAATTGTTTAAATTTGAAACGCTTATTTTTGGGCGTGTGACTTTTCATCATTATTTCAAAATATAGCTCTAATTAAGTGATAACCACTATTGTTATCTATTTGTTCGGATTATTCTTCTATCTGTTATGAGAGTGTATGATAAAATGATCAACACATCATTCTTTCTATTTTTTAACATTTAGAGTTTTAAACTGGTTTTTCACCGATATTATAAATTAATGTAGCGTTTTTTGCTTTGCCCTTGCGAAGTCTTGAGTGTTTCGTCATTATTCGCCCTTAATTTTTAGATTTAGATGCGGTTTCAACCTCATCAACAATGCATACACAACATTTATCAAATAATAATTAAGGGTTATCTGTGAAGCAGACGTTAAAACTAACAGATATTATCGCGGTCGGCTTTATGCTTTTCGCGTTTTTCTTGGGTGCTGGTAACATCATCTTTCCGCCAATCGCTGGCCAGCTTGCTGGAGAGCATTTACTGCCAGCCATGACAGGCTTCCTCATTACCGCTGTCGGTTTACCATTGATGACGATTATTGCGATTGCTGTCGCGGGTGGTTCTTGGGAGCATTTAACCAAAGATCTGCCTAAACAAGCTGCAACTATCATGGCAGTGATGATCTTTATCATCATTGGTCCTGCCTTTGCAGCACCGCGTACCGGCCTTGTGGCGTATGAAATGGCAGTGAAACCATTTTTCATTGATGCGCAACAATCGCATTTGACACTATTTTCGATTCTCTTTTTTGTGATTGCGATGTTTTTTGCCTGGTCTCAAGGTCGGCTCATTGACATCATTGGTAAAGTGCTAACTCCTGCTCTATTTGTTGGATTAATTATTTTAGCCGTTGCGGTTTTTGTTGACCCGCAAGGTGAGATGGTGACTGCACAAGGCGAATACCTGACTCAGCCGTTGACGAAAGGCTTCCTTGAAGGCTACAACACCATGGATACGTTTGGCGCACTGATGTTTGGGATGTTAATTGTCGATGCACTGCGTAGCAAAGGCATTACTGAGCGCGCGGCAACCACAAAGTATTTAATCAGCGCGGCGTGCATTGCGGCGGTTGGTTTAGCTTTTGTCTATATTTCACTGTTTTATCTTGGTGCGACAAGCTCTGTGGTCGCTTTTGGTGCAGAAAATGGCGGTGCGGTGCTTAGCCAATATGTGCAAGCGCTGTTTGGCCCTTATGGGCAGATCGTGCTTTCTGTCATCGTGCTACTAGCCTGCCTAACCACGGCAATTGGTTTGATTTCAGCATGTTCAGATTACTTTTGCACATTGACTCCAATTGCGTATAAATCTTGGGTGATCATTATTGGTGTTGCTTGCGCTATCGTGGCAAACGTTGGTTTATCACAATTGATCACGCTTTCTATCCCCGCACTGTATGCGCTTTATCCAGTCGCGATTGCCTTGATTATGTTGACCTTCTTGAGAGGGAAACTACCAAACCCAGCAGTGGCATACCGTGTAGTGCTACTTGTCTCTTTTCTTTTTGCGTTGATCGACGCGGCAAAAGTGGCTGGCGTTGATGTGTCTGCGTTCAATATGCTGCCACTGTTTGAGGTCGGCATGGGGTGGTTGCTTCCGACACTTGCTGCGATGATTTGCATGTTCTTTATTGCAACTACCGTTCAACAAAGTGTGGTTAAAGAAGCGGCATAATCGCGTTTTTAACCGTAAGCATTAAAGAGGCTGAACACGATTGTTCAGCCTCTTTTTTTAGGCGTGCGCCAGCTTTTATTCCAAGAGATCAAACGAATTTTTCCTGTATCTTCGTCACATTTTTAAGTAGAATTCTTCGGTTAAATTCTACTCATAAATGTTGAGCAAACATGTTTGAAATCAATCCTATTAAAAACCGTCTTCAGGATGTGTCAGAGCGCACAAATATCCTGAGGGGGTATCTTTGACTACGACTCTAAGAAAGAGCGTTTAGAAGAAGTGAATGCAGAACTCGAGCAACCCAACGTCTGGAACGAACCTGAGCGTGCACAAGCGCTAGGTAAAGAACGTGCTTCGCTCGAAGCCATTGTCGATACCATTGATCAGTTAGATCAAGGTGTGGATGATGTGGAAGGGCTACTGGAACTGGCTATTGAAGCAGAAGATCAAGAAACCTTCGATGAAATTGGCCCTGAACTGGATGAGCTGGAAACTAAGCTTGAACAGCTTGAGTTTCGCCGTATGTTCTCTGGCGATCACGATTCTTCAGATTGCTATATTGATCTGCAGTCTGGTTCGGGCGGCACCGAGGCTCAAGACTGGACATCAATCCTGCTACGCATGTATTTACGTTGGGCAGAAGCGAAAGGCTTTAAGACTGAAGTGATTGAAGTGTCTGAAGGTGATGTTGCTGGCCTAAAAGGCGCAACCGTGCGCATTATCGGTGATTACGCTTATGGTTGGCTGCGCACCGAAACTGGCGTACACCGCTTGGTTCGTAAATCCCCATTTGATTCGAGTGGCCGCCGCCATACCTCTTTTGCCTCTGCGTTTATCTATCCTGAGATTGATGAAAATATTGCTATCGACATCAACCCAGCCGATCTTCGTATCGATGTTTATCGCGCTTCGGGAGCGGGTGGTCAGCACGTTAACACCACCGAATCGGCGGTGCGTATTACGCACATTCCAACCAATACCGTTGTTCAATGCCAAAACGATCGTTCGCAGCATAAAAACAAAGACCAAGCGATGAAACAATTGCGTGCAAAACTGTTTGAACTTGAGTTACAAAAGCAGAACGCAGAAAAGCAAGCCAATGAAGATGCGAAATCTGACATTGGCTGGGGAAGCCAAATCCGATCTTATGTATTGGATGACTCCCGAATCAAAGACTTACGCACTGGCGTTGAAAACCGCAATACCCAAGCGGTATTAGATGGTGATTTAGACAAATTTATTGAAGCAAGCCTGAAATCAGGCCTTTAATGCTTTTTTACCGACATATAAGGTACATGTAAAATGACTGATGCTGTTCAAAACGAAATGAATCAAGAGCAAATTGCGCAAGAAGAGAACAAACTCATCGCAGAGCGTCGCAGCAAGCTGGATCACATCCGTAAGAGCTGTAAAGCGAATGGCCACCCAAATGACTTTCGTCGTGACAGCCTTGCGGGCGATCTTCAACAGCAATTCGGTGAAAAGAGCAAAGAAGAGTTAGAAGCCTTAAACCATGTTGTGGCGATTGCAGGTCGTATCATGGCGAAACGTGGCCCTTTCCTTGTTATTCAAGAAACCTCTGGTCGTATTCAAGCTTATGCTTCAAAAGAGGTTCAAACTGAGCTGAAGGAAAAATACCAAGGTCTAGACATTGGTGACATCATCGGCGTGAAAGGTGCGTTGCACAAATCTGGCAAAGGCGATCTCTACGTTAATATGGAAGAGTACGAATTGCTGACAAAGGCACTTCGTCCGTTACCGGAGAAGTTCCACGGTTTGACTGACCAAGAGATGCGCTACCGCCAACGTTATGTGGATTTGATTGTTAATGAAAGTTCACGTAATGCGTTCATTGTTCGCTCTAAAGTAATGACTGCAATTCGTAACTTCATGATCTCAAAACAGTTCATGGAAGTAGAAACGCCAATGATGCATGTGATCCCTGGCGGTGCTAGTGCGCGTCCATTCATCACTCACCACAATGCGCTCGACATGCCAATGTACTTGCGTATCGCACCTGAGCTTTACCTTAAGCGTTTAGTTGTGGGTGGCTTTGATCGCGTGTTTGAAATCAACCGTAACTTCCGTAACGAAGGTCTTTCTCCTCGCCATAACCCTGAATTTACTATGATGGAATTCTATATGGCGTACGCAGATTACAATGATCTGATGGACTTTACCGAGGAGTTATTAAGCACTGTGGCACAGGAAGTTTTAGGTTCGACTTCAATGCCTTATGGTGATGAAACGGTAGTATTTGGTGGTCAATATGCTCGCATGAGTATGTTTGAAGCCATCAAACACTACAACCCAGAGCACGCTCAAATCCAAGCGTTAACTGAACAGGATTTGCAAAACCGTGAGCTGATGGTATCTATCGCGAAATCGGTTCATGTAGACGTTGAACCTTTCTGGACTTGTGGCCAACTTCTTGAAGAGATCTTCGGTGAAACGGCTGAACCTAAGTTGATGCAACCGACCTTTATCACTGGATACCCTGCGGATATTTCACCATTGGCGCGTCGTAGCGATAACAACCCATTCTTCACCGACCGTTTTGAGTTCTTCATTGGTGGTCGTGAAGTCGCCAATGGCTTCTCTGAGCTTAATGATGCTCAAGATCAAGACGAGCGCTTCTTAGCGCAAGTGAATGCCAAAGATGCTGGCGACGATGAAGCCATGTTCTACGATGCTGATTATGTTGTTGCGTTAGAGCACGGTCTCCCACCAACGGCGGGTCAAGGCATTGGTATTGACCGTTTGGTGATGTTACTCACCAACACCCATACGATTCGTGACGTTATCCTATTCCCTGCGATGCGCCCACAGCAGTAATTGCTACTTTCGTTCCGATAAACCGCCTAAATAGGCGGTTTTTTTTTGCATTAGTTTGAAAAATTTTGTTCACTAGCGTGGACTAACAGACAACAATTTCGAAAGGATTATGAAATAGTTCCCTATATTAAATGGCAAAGCGCTTATTTGTTGTCTAGTCTTATGATTGAGACAGACTACAGCGCCAAGTCTCGTTAATGTAACAGCCGTTTAATGTGCCAAAAGTAGCACTGCATATAAATTTAAAGATAAGGAATAATAGATGGCCACTCAATTCCGAATGGATTCTGTCCCTGGTTCGCTTGTCGTCGTTGGTGGGACATACGAGCCTTGGTTATCTGTACTTGAACAGGTTGGTTGGCGTTGTACACAATGCGCAGATTTACGTAAAGCGGATGCCTTGTTTGCAGAAACAGGCCCATGCATTGGTATTGTTGATTTGAGCCATGATGAATTCAGCCTCAATGGAATTGCAAATTTGGTCAGCAACCATAAACAAGTACGTTGGTTGGCGTTCATTCGCGAATCACAGTTGAGCTCGGATACGATTTGCCAATTCATTGTTAACTTTTGTATCGACTTTTTTACGGCGCCGATTCCCGATGCGCAGCTACTGAGCACCATTGGACACCAACTTGGAATGCTTAAGTTAGAGAAAAAAGTATGGCCACATTATGGAGCAACAGGGGATATTGGTTTAATTGGTGAGTCCACTCCCATGAAGCGCTTGCGTGATCAGATCAAACGCATCGGCCCTACGGATGTCAGTATCCTCATTTATGGGGAAAATGGAACGGGCAAAGAGACGGTCGCGAGAGCGGTACACAAAACGTCGTCTCGTGCACAAAAACCTTTTATTTCAGTGAATTGCCGAGCTTTATCGGAGAGCCGCTTTGAATGTGAACTGTTCGGTATTGGTTGTGAAGACTCATCTCAAACTTCATTATTGGAGCGGGCCGATGGTGGGACGATCCTACTTAAAGATATTCTCACGCTACCTAAAAGCCAACAAGCTAACCTCTTGCGCTTCCTGCAAGAAGGAACGATAGAAACTTCAATGGGTGTCAAAGAGGTGGATGTGCGTATTTTGGCCGCCAACTCTTCCGATATTGAAAAAGCGCTGATTGATGGCAATTTTAACGAAGAGCTGTACCACTATATCAACGTATTGCGTATTAATGTCCCGAGCTTAAAAGAGCGGGCGGGTGATATTGCTTTACTGGCACGCCACTTCTTGCAGGAGTATTCAAAAGAGTTTAACGCGCAGGCGCGCAGTTTTACTGAAGATGCGGCGCGCTCATTGGCTCGTTATCACTGGCCGGGTAACGTTCGTGAGCTGATGAATCAGATCAAACGTGTGGTGCTGATGTCCGATTCAGTCATGTTGGATGAATTGCAACTCGACTTACCAAAACGCAGTGATGGTAAGCGCAGCCTAAAAAGCATTCGTGAGCGTTCAGAGCGAGATGCGCTATTACTGGTTTTAGAATCCAACTCAGGGCAAGTATCAATGGCCGCCAAAGAGCTAGGTGTATCTAGAGCTACTATGTATCGATTGCTTAATAAACATAACTTAATCACTGAAAATACCTATTAACTTGATGATTCTTCAAGTAAAAATGGCCATATTTAATCCATGTGGCCATTTTTTATAATCATATCTTTTGCGAATAAGTTATTCTCTAGCTGAATATGTCACTTATTTGCTGTCATCGGCTTTCATTTTAGGTTAATGCATTGTTTTTTAATTGTTTGAAAATTAAGAGTTGAATAATCACCTCAGTTGCATAGAATTTGACCGCGAGCCGTGCTCACACACTCATTTCACTTTGGATTAACTATTTGCTTGGAGGCGCAACATGAATCATTTCGTTTTTGTTCATACTGTTCGCGTTTCTATCGATCTTACTGCGCCTAAATCGTCTCTTACTACAGACGCCTGTCGTATGTTTGATGATAAAAAAGGCACCGATTTTTAGTTAATCCGTAACCTTGAGATAGGCTGCGGAAAAATGGCAGCTTATCAAAGTGTTGATCCACCTTGTTCGCCCCCATTTTTCCAGCCGTCAACGTTTAGTTTACTACTGGAGAATACTCATGCGTCATTCAATTTATTTACAACTTGCTACTTTACTGGTCCGTGCTGATTTACGCCGTGAAGAGCGTCAATGGCAACGAAATGTTCGCCGTCATGCTTTTGAGCTGCCTTTTAATAGCCAACACTTGCTTAAAGATATTGGCTTAGAAAGTGATGGACGCTCTATTGGCGTTTCAGTCCCTGACTCAACTAAAGCTGAACGTCATATTCGTCATCTTCGCCGTGTGTTAAGTATGCGAATAACAACGTAAAACGAGGGGCTAGTGGCTTCGCTAGCCCCGAAGATATCTACGGACAAGGGTTGGAGTAAGTCGTCCCTATCTCTTGAATTTTAAGAAGCAATTCATTACTGAGTACGACATCTAAACTATCGATATTTGTTTTCAACTGCTCTAGGTTTGTCGCGCCAATGATATTGGATGCGACAAACGGACGTTGATTGACAAATGCCAACGCCATCTGTGCTGGATCAAGGCCATACTGGTTAGCAAGCTCAACATAAGCGTGAGTGGCTTGTACACCTTGCGCCGTAAAATAGCGAGAAAAGCGTTCAAATAGGCTGCACCGAGCACCGTCAGGTCTTGCGCCATTTAAATATTTACCACTCAGGCAACCAAACGCCAGTGGCGAGTAAGCCAGCAGTTGGACACCTTCGAAGTGGCTAATCTCAGATAAGCCAATTTCAAAGCTGCGATTCAGTAAATTATAAGGGTTTTGGATAGAGATAATTCTTGCTAGATCGTGTTTTTCTGCCAATTTTAGCAATGTCATCACACCCCACGGGGTATCATTTGATACACCGATGTAACGCACTTTTCCAGCCTTGACGAGATCATTAAGCGCTTCGAGCGTTTCGATTAAAGTGACTTCTTCTTGCTGATCAGGATAAGGGTAGTTAAGTTGGCCGAACATGTTCGTTTGGCGTTGAGGCCAATGTAATTGATACAAATCGACATAGTCTGTTTTTAAGCGTCTTAAACTATCATCAATCGCTAAATGAATGTTGCGTCTATCGAGTGACATCTTTTCGCGGATGTGAGGCACGTTACGCGGGCCTGCCACTTTAGTCGCTAACACCACTTTTTCACGTTTACCTGATTTTTCTAACCAGTTGCCAATATAGCTTTCGGTCAGACCTTGGGTTTTACCGTTGGGGGGAACTGGGTACATTTCCGCAGTATCGATGAAATTCACACCTTGGTCTAAGGCGTAATCGAGCTGCTCAAAGGCTTGTTGTTGGCTATTTTGTTCACCAAAAGTCATGGTACCTAAGCAGATCTTGCTCACTTCCAGTGTGGAATGAGGCAGTTTGGTGTATTGCATATTCCTTCCTTGATGCTCTCGCTGGTGGAGTGTGTGACGTTTTTACTATAAGCGAAGATGGCAGTGAAACGGAAACGAATTGTGCAGTGAAAGATCAAACGGTTACGTTTTTTCATGAGCAATAACGAGCACTTTTAAATAAAGTGTTGCTCAAGAATGCTCGCGGTAAATTGAGTTCGAAGATAAAAGCCTCGTGGCAGGGTTTTGATAGGTTTGCCATTAGCACCGTAGGCTTCGGTTAATGCTCGCCCGTTTGCCGCTTTTGGCCTGAGCTGTAATACTTCACCGTGCTTAGCGGTGATCTGCTCAACTTTGCCAAGAACGATGAACTCCATCAGTTCTTCCCAATCATTTTTGAGCTGCTGTTCTTGTGCAGGAGAAGGGCTCCATAGCAATGGCGATCCGACATGGCGCTGGGGTAGGGGGATCTCTCGCTCACCCTCTATTGGGATCCACAGTACTCGAGAGAGTTTATTTCGCACGTGGCTTTGCTCCCATGTTAAACCATGAACACCGGTGAGTGGGGCCACACACACAAACGTTGTTTCGAGCGGTTTTCCAGTGTAACTGATCGGAATACTTTTGAGCTCGATACCTAATTGCTCGAAATCTTGCTGAGGTTTGCTGCCTGCCGTTGCACCCAAATGCCACTCTAATAGCTGACCGACCCATCCTTTATCTTTTTTTAAGTCAGGGGGCACGGTCATCTTGGCTTCTTCGGCGAGTTGACTAAAGCTTAAGCCTGCAATGTCTTGGGCTCTAAGCATTAATTCATGTTCAGTTTTAGGTGCGGGTTTCATGATACTTTGAATGATAAAAACGTGATTGTAGCAAATTCTTATACACAATGTGCTGTCGTTTCTTTTGCTTAAAAGATCATCGCAACCCAAGTTACCCACAGGTTGATCGGAAAAATATTCCATTTTTTGTTTATCTGTATGCATTTACAGGGTTTTGCTTGAGAGAGTGGGCCTCTTAATCAGTAAATCTTATTTCTACTAGAGTGGGGGTGTGGATAACGAGCTAATTGGTGGATCTTTGAGCATGTTGTGAAAGGATCAATTTTTTGTTAATCGCAACGTAATGTGAATAATGGAAAATCCAATTAATTCATTGTTTTTAATGTATTTAATTTATTATTATCTTTTTTATATTGGCCCGTATTCTTTTGCTTTTTGGGGAAGTAAGTCGCTATCTAGAGATTCTTCACATAGTTACTCACAGAAAAGGTGAATAAATGTGGCTGGTGTCGCATTATTTTGTTGATAACTTTAAACTTGATGAAAAGTTATCCAATTAATGATTAGGAACACATAAATCTCGTGTTAATCACACTAGTAAGTTTGCTCCTATTGGGGATATGTGGAAAAATCAAAGCAATTAAGATTTTACTAGAGGTTGGCCAGTGATCGATGGCGATGGTTACCGACTCAATGTTGGTATTGTGATTTGTAACAACCATGGTCAGGTATTCTGGGCGAAACGATACGGACAACACTCTTGGCAGTTTCCACAAGGTGGAATTGACGACGATGAAACTCCTGAACAAGCGATGTTTAGAGAGCTTTACGAAGAGGTTGGGCTCACAAAGAAAGATGTGAAAATCATAGCAACAAGCCGTCATTGGTTAAGATATAAATTACCAAAACGGCTCGTTCGTTGGGATTCTCAACCTGTCTGTATTGGGCAAAAACAGAAATGGTTTCTTCTGCGCTTAGAGTGTGATGAATCAAGAATCAACATGCAGCGCGGCAGTACCCCTGAATTTGATGGTTGGCGTTGGGTCAGTTATTGGTATCCAGTGAGGCAAGTAGTCTCTTTCAAGCGAGATGTTTATCGTCGTGCCATGAAAGAGTTTGCATCATTCGCGATGCCATTTAAAGAACGTAATAACAAAGGTAAGCGCAAAAATAAAAGAGGATAGACATGCTCTCTCAGCTAAGGGAAATAGTTGAACAAGTATCCAAGGTAGAAGATGTACACCAAGCCTTGGATATTTTGGTTAAGCAAACGTGCAATGCGATGAGTACCGAGTGTTGCACTGTCTATCTTGCTAACGAAGAAAAACATCGTCTAGAACTGATGGCAACGCAAGGCTTAAAGTTCAAAGGCGACAAAATCCACATCGGTTTTGACGAAGGTTTAGTGGGCTTAGTGAAACGTTCAGCTGAGCCAATCAACATTGCTGAAGCGTCGAAACATCCTAATTTTAAATACTTCAAACAGCTTGGCGAAGAGGTGTATCAAAGCTTTCTTGGTACGCCGATTATTCATCGCAAGCGAGTATTGGGTGTCTTGGTCGTGCAGCAAAAAACACCTCGCTTATTTAGTGAGATGGAAGAGTCTTTTATTGTCACTCTGGCGGCGCAAGTGGCCGTGATTATTGCTCATGCTCAAACACAAGGGCAGTGGCTGCTTTCGAAAAAGCAGTTATCCACCAGTGGCATTGCTGCGTCATCTGGCATCGCGATTGGTGAGTTTTGGTGGGATGACACCCAGCCTCAACTGTCTGATGTTTACCCCGCCTCAACGCTCGATATTGAACGAGAACAAGAGTGGCTAGTGCTGGCGGTAGAAAGCGCCTTGAACGATTTTCGTCGTTTAAGAAAAAAACTCGATAGTGATATTAATAAAGATGCGTTAGCCATCTTCGATCTCTTTACTCATCTACTCAATGATCCGATGCTACGCAACGATCTGAAAAGCCAGATCCAAAAAGGTGATCGTGCAGATTGGGCATTACGGCAAGTTGTGGAGAGTTATTCCAACCGTTTTGCGAAGATGTCAGATGTTTACTTACGTGAGCGTGCACAGGATATTCGTGAGCTAGGTCAGCGACTGCTATTTTTTTTGCACAACACTGAGCATGATCAGCAGCAACTTGATAAACCGATTATTTTGGTGGTACGCGAACTTACTGCTTCAATTCTCGCCGCTATTCCTAAAGATAAATTACTGGCGGTGGTCTCTTTAGAAGGGGCTGCCAATTCCCACGCAGCAATATTGTCACGGGCGCTGGGCATTCCCGCAGTGATGGGGATTTCACTTAATCTCAAGGAGATCAACGGTAAAAAGGGCATTGTCGATGGTTATAGCGGCAAGGTTTTTATCTCACCAAATAGACAAATTCTGGCGGAATATCGCGCTTTAGCTTATGAAGAAAGCGAACTTTCTCAAATGGTTAATGAAACCATTGCAGAAGCTCCTTTTACGCAAGATGGCACACGTATTGAAGTGATGCTCAATGCTGGATTAAGTGCGGATACCAACATCGCAATTAACCAAGGGGTTGATGGTGTCGGGCTGTATCGAACCGAAATTTCCTTTTTGCTGCAACATCGCTTTCCATCAGAAGAAGAACAAGTGCAGCAGTATCGCAGCGTTTTGAACGCTTATCCTGATAAACGGGTGGTGATGAGAACGTTAGACATTGGTGGCGATAAAGCACTGCCTTATCTACCCATTGAAGAAGACAATCCTTTTCTTGGCTGGCGAGGCATTCGTTTTACGCTCGATCATCCCGATATTTTTTTGATTCAACTGCGGGCGATGATGCGTGCCAGCGGCGATAACCAAAATCTCAGCATTTTATTGCCAATGATTTCAGGAACGAAAGAGTTGGACGACGCAATGCGGTTGATTGAGCAAGCGTATCGAGAAGTTTCTAGCGTTGATGATCGGATCATAATGCCCAAGATTGGCATTATGATTGAAGTGCCATCGATGATTTATCTTCTACCATTGATTGCGAGCAAAGTGGACTTTGTTTCGGTTGGAACCAACGATTTAACCCAATATTTGTTGGCCGTTGATCGGAACAATGCACATGTTGCTGATGTCTATGACTCCATGCATCCAGCGGTGGTGATGGCGCTTAAACAGATTTTAGAGACTTGTCAGTCTCATCGTATACCTGTTTGCGTGTGTGGTGAGTTGGCCGGAGACCCTATCGGTTCACTGTTATTAATTGGTTTGGGTTATCGCATGCTAAGTATGAATACCTCCAACGTAGCCAAGGTCAAATATTTAGTGAGGCACTCTCAATTAGGACAGTTACGACAACTTGCTGACAAAGCGTTGATGCAACCTTACGGCAACGACATTTATAATATGATGCACTCATACTTTGAAGATAAAGGCTTTGCTGGCTTTATCCGCGCAGGCAAAAAATAGGAAGCAATGTGAATTTTGAGTTGATGATGTTGCTGGTGTTATTGGGCTCAGTCGTTGGTTTTATGGCTGGCTTACTGGGCATTGGTGGTGGTTTAATTGTCGTTCCGGCGTTGCTTCTTTTGCTTCCCAAGGCGGGTATTTCCGCCGAACTTAGTATGCATTTAGCGTTAGCGACATCGCTAGCGACCATCATTGTTACTTCGGCTTCTTCGGCATTAAATCACCTTAAATTGGGCAATGTGGATATGTTTGTCGTCAAGTGGCTCATGCCCGGCGTTATCGTCGGTGGGTTTGTTGGCTCAATGATCGCAGATGTGATTCCGACTCAATATCTACCGAAAGTATTTGGCGTGATTGTTTTTTGCCTGGCGATTCAAATGTTTTTATCGATAAAAGCGCAAATGCAAAGATCGATGCCCGGTGCGTGGGTGACCATGCTATGTGGCAGTGGTATTGGTATTGTCTCTAGTTTAGCGGGAATTGGTGGCGGTTCGCTCTCCGTTCCTTTTTTGAATCGTCATGGCGTTGAAATGCGTAAAGCCGTCGGTTCTTCTTCTGTCTGTGGGTGTGTGATCGCAATCTCTGGCATGATTGGTTTTATTTTGCACGGTTATCAAGTGGAGAATTTACCACCCTACAGCATTGGCTATGTCTATTTACCTGCGTTAGTCGCCATTGCTTCGACCTCAATTCTCACTACTCGATTAGGAGCGCGTTACGCGACTCAGTTACCGACGGCGGTATTGAAAAAAATATTCTCCGTTTTTCTGATGGTTATAGCGGCAACTATGCTGTTTTAACCACTTATTATCTTCACCTCATTTTTAGTAAGAGAACACGTTTATGTCTCAGGGTTTTATACAGTTCCCAAATATTGATCCCGTGCTGATTGCGATTGGCCCTATATCCATTCGCTGGTACGGCTTAATGTATTTAGTTGGTTTTGTTTTTGCGATGTGGCTTGCCAATCGCAGAGCGGACAAACCAAATAGTGGCTGGACTCGTGAGCAAGTCTCGGATTTGCTGTTTGCTGGATTTTTAGGGGTGGTCATTGGTGGTCGTGTCGGTTATGTGTTGTTTTACAATTTTGATCTGTTTCTCCAAGACCCGCTCTATCTTTTTAAAGTGTGGACAGGCGGGATGTCTTTCCATGGTGGTCTACTTGGCGTGATCAGCGCAATGTGTTGGTATGCACGGAAAAATAACCGAACGTTTTTTGGTGTCGCCGATTTTGTGGCTCCTTTGGTTCCATTTGGTTTAGGCATGGGACGACTAGGCAACTTCATGAACAGTGAATTGTGGGGGCGAGTAACCGATGTTCCATGGGCGATCATTTTTCCGAACGGCGGGCCTTTGCCTCGCCATCCATCACAGCTTTATGAGTTTTTCTTAGAAGGGATTGTGCTGTTTATTATATTGAACCTGTTTATCCGCAAAAATCGGCCAATTGGTTCAGTCTCAGGGCTATTTTTGATAGGCTACGGAACATTCCGTTTCCTTGTCGAATATGTTCGTGAACCTGATGCACAATTAGGATTGTTCGCTGGATTTATCTCCATGGGGCAAATCCTGTCGCTACCGATGATCATTGTCGGTGCACTGATGATGGTATGGGCGTACAAGGTTAACCATAAAGTGACTCAATAGTGTTAAGGATAGTTTGTGAAACAGTATCTTGAACTTTGTCAGCGAATTGTTGATGAGGGCGTTTGGATCGAAAATGAACGTACAGCCAAACGCTGCCTAACGGTGGTTAACGCTGATCTCACCTACGATGTAGGTCAGAATCAATTCCCGTTAGTGACAACGCGTAAAAGCTTCTGGAAAGCCGCAGTTGCTGAGCTACTTGGTTATATTCGTGGCTACGATAATGCAGCCGATTTTCGCGCTTTAGGAACCAAAACGTGGGATGCGAATGCGAATTTAAATGCAGCTTGGCTTAACAATCCATACCGCAAAGGTGAAGATGATATGGGCCGCGTGTATGGAGTTCAAGGACGTGCGTGGGCCAAGGCGGATGGTGGGCAGATTGATCAACTGCGTAAGATTGTTGATGATCTTTCACGTGGCGTTGATGATAGAGGCGAAATCCTAAACTTTTACAACCCAGGTGAGTTTCATATGGGTTGCTTGCGCCCCTGTATGTACAGTCATCACTTTTCTTTGTTGGGTGATACTTTGTATCTCAATAGTACGCAACGCTCGTGTGATGTCCCGCTTGGCTTGAATTTTAATATGGTTCAGGTCTACGTGTTCCTCGCAATTATGGCGCAAATTACCGGCAAAAAAGCCGGCGTGGCCTACCATAAGATCGTCAATGCGCATATCTATGAAGACCAACTGGCGTTGATGACAGATGTACAACTTAAGCGTGAACCGCTCCCTATGGCGAAGTTTCATATCAACCCGAAAATTAAAACGCTAGAAGATCTTGAAACTTGGGTTACCTTGGATGATTTCTGGATTGAAGGCTACCAATGCCATGATGCCATCCAGTACCCATTTTCGGTTTAGTTGCTCTCTCGCATTATTAAAAAGTACAGTTTTCTAGTTGTAAAAAATCCCCGAAGCGTTGCTCGGGGATTTTTTTTGATCTGTCGTGTGGTTTGTTCGTTACTTAAGCCGTTAGTGCCAGTATACCGCCAGGCATAATGATAAAGACCGATAGTAAATAACCCGCAACGACCGCTTTATTCTTTGTTGCCATCTCAGCAATCATTTCTGCGCCTTTAATTGGCAGTTCACGTAAAAACGGAACCCCATAGATCAACACAGTGGCTAATACATTAAAGGTTAAGTGGACTAAAGCAATTTGCAAGGCAAATACCGCAAACTCACCAGAAACGGCCGTTGCCGCGAGTAGGGCGGTAATGCAAGTGCCAATATTAGCCCCTAAAGTGAATGGGTAAACATCGCGTACTTTCAATACACCAGTGCCGACCAGCGGAACCATTAAACTGGTGGTAGTTGAAGAAGATTGAACCAATACAGTGACGATTGAACCTGAAAGGATACCGTGCAGCGGTCCGCGTCCAATGGCATCTTTGAGTATCTCTTTCGCACGACCCACCATCAAACTCTTCATGAGCTTACCCATGACAGTGATAGCCACAAAAATGGTCGCAATACCAAGAACAATCAACATCACGCCACCTATAACTTCACCAAAAGTGATCAGCTGGCCTTTTAGTGCCGTGATAATTGGGCTCGTGATAGGTTTGATAAAATCGAGTCCTTTCATGCTCATATCACCAGTAGAGAGCAAAGGTGACACAAGCCAATGAGAAATTTTCTCTAAAATACCAAACATCATCTCTAACGGTAGGAAAATCAGTACCGCCAAAAGATTAAAGAAGTCGTGAATTGTTGCACTTGCAAAAGCGCGTTTAAATTCGATTTGGCAACGAACGTGTCCAAGGCTAACAAGCGTGTTGGTTACTGTGGTGCCAATATTGGCACCCATGACCATTGGGATCGCCATTTCAACAGGTAATCCGCCAGCCACAAGACCGACAATGATAGAGGTTACGGTGCTTGAAGATTGAATCAATGCTGTGGCGACTAACCCTATCATCAACCCCGCTATTGGGTGTGAGGCAAACTCAAACAGTACCTTAGCTTGATCACCTGTTGCCCATTTAAATCCACTACCTACCATCGCCACTGCAAGTAGCAGTAGGTAGAGCATGAATGCCAAGTTCGCCCAACGCAGCCAACGAGTGGTACTCGCAATGGGTGCAGCAGTAGTTGTCGCTTGGTTCATTTTCTTTTCTCCATTGACCTTTTGAGTGTTGTTCGGTCTGTTGTTGAATCTGAGCGAGATAGTAGAGAATAATTATTTCATTTATATGACAGTAGGTTTCTCATTGATAACTCTGATAAAAACAAGTTTCACGGTGACTTTTAATTCTTTATTTATTGAATTTTCATGATGTTATGCGATTTTAACAACGTGGAGGAGGAGGGCGAGGAACGCTAGTTTTAGATATTTTATGACGAAGTTGTCATTTTTGAACTCTAACTGCTCGGTATTAAGATTAGCTAACGTTCTTAAATTCGGTTTTTCCGAGGTAATTGCTCATTTGGCTTGGGTTTGTTATAAACAACGACCAGATAAAATTGAGTGTCCTTATCATGTTTCACCTCAACTACAATCATCTTTACTACTTCTGGATGGTATGCAAGCAGGGATCGGTCACTAAAGCTGCAGAAGCACTCTTCTTGACTCCGCAAACCGTCACTGGGCAAATTAAGGCTTTTGAAGAGCGCATGGATGGTAAGCTTACTAAGCGTAATGGTCGTAGCATTGAACCGACAGAACTTGGACAACTGGTTTTTAAATATGCTGACCGGATGTTCGGCTTAAGTTACGAGATGCTCGATATTGTCAATTATAGTCAGCGCTCTAATCTGCTGTTTGATGTGGGAGTGGCTGATGCCCTCTCTAAACGGCTTGTCAGTAAAATACTGATGACGACGGTCCCGGCCGATAGCAGTATCCACTTGCGTTGTTTTGAATCGACCCATGAAATGTTGTTAGAGCAACTTTCACAACACAAATTGGATATGATTCTCTCTGATTATCCCGTCGATTCCAGCCAAAGCCCGGGCCTGTTCAGCAAAAAACTGGGTGAGAGTCACATGAGTTTTTTTTGTTCAGGCAAGGTTGAAAATGTCTCTTTTCCCGCCATTTTAGAGCAGAGAAAGTTGTTGATACCGGGAAGCCGAACCGCGATGGGGCGTAATTTATTACAATGGTTTGACCGTCAAGGCCTGAAGCCGAATATTCTGGGGGAGTTTGATGATGCGGCATTGATGAAAGCTTTTGCGCGTTATCATCATGATGCAATTTTTTTAGCGCCCTCAATCTATGTGACTGAAGTTGGTGATGATCTTCCTTTGCAACTCATCGGTCAGATTGATGATTTAAAAGAAGAGTACTACGTCATTTTTGCTGAGAGGATGATCCAACATCCGGCAGTGAAAAATGTTTGCGATGCAGATTTTAATAATTTGTTTGTATGATGCTTTCACTACTAACGATAAATAGATTACTATCTCATTATCTAGCAATATTATTAATTATCGCTTGCCAAGTAATACTAATCTAAACTGGTTATACGCCTTCTGATGCCGTTATTGACGCTCTATTGAATGGTTGCCGTCATAAACGGTATAACAATTAAACTACGTAGAAAAAGGTACTAACCTTACTTATAAACTCATAACCTGTTGGGTTAAGGAAGATGCAAACTTGTGATGCGTTTGATGTAAGAAGTTGTTCCAAGGGAGCTTATTCATGAACCTACAAGAAATGGAAAAAAATTCCGCTAAAGCAGTGGTGTTGTTAAAGGCTATGGCTAACGAAAGACGCCTACAAATATTGTGTTTATTACACAATCAAGAACTGTCGGTTGGTGAGCTATGTGGGAAATTAGAATTGAGTCAATCGGCACTTTCGCAGCATCTTGCTTGGTTAAGAAGAGATGGGTTAGTGGATACAAGAAAAGAAGCTCAGACGGTTTACTACACACTCAGCAGCCATGAGATCAAGGCGATGATTGAGTTGTTACACGGTTTATACTGCCGCTAGTGTTTTGAAAAATACACAATCCGAAATTATGTTTCAGTAACATAGTTCGGATTTTTTTATATTAAAATTAGAGTAAATACTTTACTTGACACTGCGGATATAAAAAAACCGGCCTTAGCCGGTTTTTATTTTCGCGTGGAACCAAGTCTAAATTATAGAGCTTTGATTGCTGCAGCGAAACGAGACTTATGGCGAGCAGCTTTGTTCTTGTGAACAAGACCTTTAGTCGACATACGGTCAAGGATTGGTGTAACTGCAGCAAATGCAGCAGTTGCAGCTTCTTTATCGCCAGCTGCGATAGCTGCGATGGTTTTCTTCATGTAAGTGCGCATCATAGAACGACGGCTAGCATTATGCTGACGACGTTTCTCAGCTTGGATAGCGCGCTTCTTAGCAGATTTACTATTTGCCAAGGGTCTAACTCCCAAAAACTTAGTTCGGTGACAATTTAAGGGCGGGGAATATCCCTTATTTGCTCTCAATTGTCAAATGATTTGTGCAAAAACCGTTCTAGGCCAAACAAATTTTGGTATAGGAAGGTCATCGCGGTTAAGATGCGGGGATTCTAACAGTATTTTTTTTCCAATGCTAATACTTATCTGATCTCGCACTGACATTCCTTATGTGTTGCTGTGGATAATGACGTTTTGGCTTGTTTTTCGAGGTAATAGTGAGCAAACGCCTACTCAAATCTGGCTTGATTGTCAGTGCTATGACGTTGATTTCTCGTGTGTTGGGCCTAGTTCGTGACGTAGTTGTTGCGAATTTGATGGGGGCAGGTGCGAGTGCCGATGTTTTTTTCTTTGCTAATAAAATTCCTAACTTTTTACGTCGGCTATTTGCCGAAGGGGCTTTTTCTCAAGCGTTTGTTCCAGTACTGACCGAATACCATTCATCCGGAGATATCAATAAAACACGCGAACTGATTGCTAAAGCATCTGGCACATTGGGGGTTATTGTCACTTTGGTGACTGTTGTGGGGATCTTATGCTCTGGTGCGGTCACGGCACTGTTTGGGGCTGGTTGGTTTTTAGATTGGCTTAATGATGGTCCTGATGCGCATAAGTTTGAGCTTGCGAGTTTATTATTAAAAATCACTTTTCCTTACTTATGGTTCATCACTTTTGTTGCTTTATCAGGAGCGATTCTCAATACCTTGGGCAAGTTTGCCGTCTCTTCTTTTACCCCTGTATTTTTGAATGTGATGATCATCGGTTGCGCTTGGTTTTTGTCGCCGCACTTACAACAACCGGAAATTGGCTTGGCGATTGGCGTCCTTCTTGGGGGATTGGTCCAGTTTCTATTTCAAATTCCATTTTTGCTCAAAGCAGGTTTATTGGTTTGGCCTCAATGGGGTTGGAATGAACCGGGGGTTGTGAAAATTCGCACTTTGATGTTGCCCGCTCTTTTTGGGGTATCGGTCAGTCAAATTAACTTATTGCTGGACACCTTCATTGCCAGCTTCTTACAAACGGGCTCCATCAGCTGGCTTTACTATTCAGACCGTTTGCTAGAATTTCCGTTAGGCTTATTTGGTATTGCGATCGCTACCGTTATTTTGCCTGCATTATCCCGTAAACATGTTGATGCCCACAGCGAAGGATTTTCGCAAACCATGGATTGGGGTATTCGTATGGTTTGTCTGCTCGGTTTTCCTGCGATGTTAGGCCTGATTGTGTTGGCAAAACCGATGCTTATGGTGCTATTTATGCGAGGTGAGTTTACCCCGAATGATGTCAATCAAACGGCGTTGTCACTCTATGCATTTGGTTTGGGCTTGATCAGTTTTATGCTGATCAAAGTGCTTGCACCAGGGTACTACTCTCGGCAAGACACCAAAACGCCAGTTCGTTATGGCATTATCGCCATGATCTCTAATATGGTCTTCAATGCGCTTTTAGCGTGGCATTTAAGTTATGTTGGTTTGGCGTTAGCTACGTCATTATCTGCTTTTATCAACATGGCACTGCTTTACCGAGGGTTACATGTGCAAGGGGTGTATCAGATCACCCGTAAAACTATTGGTTTTATTATTCGCTTAATGGTGGCCAGCAGTGCGATGGTTGTGGTCATTGTTTGGCAATTGGAAGAAATGTCAACGTGGCTAGAGTGGAGTCTGACACAGAGGGCTACATCATTGGTGATGCTGATCAGTATCGGTGCGGTCAGTTATTTGCTTTGCCTAGCCGTGCTTGGCGTGCGTTTAAAAGACTTAAAAGCGGCGACAGATTAATGGTGATTAGTATATAATCCGTCGGTTTCGCACCTTGCTAATTGAGAACTATAGGTTTTAAGCATTTTCTAATGGAATTGATTCGCGGCATTCACAATATCAAGCCACAGCATCATGGCTGTGTATTAACCATCGGAAACTTTGATGGTGTTCATTTAGGACATCAGCAAGTTTTGAAGCAAGTATCCAAGAAAGCGCAATTATTGGGTTTACCTTCGGTGGTCATGACGTTTGAACCGCAGCCATTAGAATTATTTGCCAAGCACAATGCACCAGCTCGGTTAACTCGATTACGTGATAAATTTGTGCAATTGAATAAGCAGTCGGTTGACAGATTGTTATGTGTGAATTTTAACCAGCACTTTGCTAATTTAACGGCAGAAGCTTTTATTCGTGACTTGTTGGTCGCTCAGTTGGGTGTTAAGTTTCTGGTGATTGGTGATGATTTTTGTTTTGGTAAAAATCGCCAAGGTAATTTCAGTATGCTGCAGCAAGCTGGACAACAGTTTGGTTTTGAGGTGGTAAGTACCCACAGTTTTTGCTTGCAACAACAGCGGGTGAGTAGTACTGCTATTCGTAACGCTTTAGCAAGCGATGACTTAGTGTTAGCTAAGCAGATGCTCGGTCGTGATTACGGTATCAGTGGTCGAGTGTCGCATGGTCAAAAGTTAGGGCGAACCATTGGTTTCCCTACAGCGAACATTCCGCTTAAGCGCTGTGTTTCACCGGTCTCTGGTGTTTACGTCGTCAATGTCTATGGCCTTGATAACTCGCCCATCGGAGGAATTGCCAATATTGGTAATAGGCCAACAGTCAACGGGGTTCGCCAACAACTTGAAGTACACTTGTTTGACTTTCATGCCAATTTATATGGCAAACAGCTAGAAGTGGCACTTTTACATAAGCTTCGAGATGAAAAGAAATTTGAATCTTTTGGAGCGTTAAAGCAACAAATTGAATTGGATGCTGATGCGGCAAGGGTGTGGTTGCATCAGCTAAAGAATTAGTCGGATTATTCCACCGATTAATATCATGTCTAACGTCGCCCAATATAACGGAATTAAGAATCGATGAGTGATTATAAAGATACCCTGAACCTACCTGAAACAGGGTTTCCAATGCGTGGCGATCTGGCTAAACGTGAGCCAGAAATGTTAAAGCGTTGGTATCAAGAAGATCTTTACGGCGAAATCCGTAAAGCCAAAAAAGGCAAAAAATCTTTCGTATTGCACGATGGCCCTCCTTATGCCAACGGTGATATTCATATTGGTCACGCACTGAATAAGATTCTTAAAGACATTATTATCAAATCGAAAACCTTATCTGGTTTTGACGCGCCTTACATCCCAGGTTGGGACTGTCACGGGCTACCTATCGAATTGATGGTAGAGAAAAAAGTCGGCAAACCGGGCCAGAAAGTGACCGCGGCTGAGTTTCGTGAAAAATGCCGTGAATATGCAGCAGGTCAAGTGGAAGGCCAGAAAGAGAGCTTTAAGCGTTTGGGCATCATGGGTGAGTGGGATAAACCTTATCGCACCATGGATTTCGCCACCGAAGCGAACATTATTCGCGCATTGGGTAAAATTGCCGATAAAGGCCACCTGCTGAAAGGTTTCAAACCTGTTCACTGGTGTACTGATTGTGGTTCAGCACTGGCTGAAGCGGAAGTTGAATACAAAGATAAAGTGTCACCTTCGATTGACGTACGATTCAAAGCAGCCGATGAAGCGGCGCTGCTTGAAAAGTTCACGCTCGCGGCTGATCACGCCGGCCACGGTGAAGTGTCGATTGTCATTTGGACAACCACACCTTGGACCTTGCCAGCTAACCGCGCAGTCTGCTTACGTGATGATCTTGAATATGTTTTGCTGCAAATTGAAGCAGACGGTGAACGCTCTGCTGAACGCATTATCGTTGCGTCAGAACTTGCAAAAAGTGTCATGGATCGTGCTGGCATCAGTCATTACCACAACCTTGGTTTTTGCCGAGGCGCAGACCTTGAACTAATGCCTTTTGATCATCCATTTTACGCATTTACTGTGCCTGCGATTTTGGGTGAGCACGTAACTACTGAATCGGGTACTGGTGTCGTTCATACTGCACCTGGTCATGGTCAAGAAGACTTCGTGGTCGGTCAGCAATACGGCCTTGAAGTAGCCAACCCTGTCGGTTCAAACGGCGTATATCTAGCAGACACCGAGCTATTTGCTGGTCAACATGTGTTTAAAGCGAATGACTCTGTACTTGAAGTACTGAAAGAAAAAGGTGCTTTGTTGCACCACCATGCCTACGAGCATAGCTATCCTCATTGCTGGCGTCATAAAACCCCAATCATTTTCCGTGCAACACCACAATGGTTTGTTTCTATGGAGCAAGCCGGTCTGCGCGCCCAAGCTCTAGAATCGATCAAAGGTGTACAGTGGATGCCTGAATGGGGTCAAAGCCGCATCGAAGCAATGATTGAAGGTCGTCCTGAATGGTGTATTTCTCGTCAGCGTACTTGGGGTGTACCGATTGCGCTATTTGTGCATAAAGAGACGGCAGAACTTCATCCTAATAGCCCTGCGCTGATTGAAACAGTGGCGCAATTGGTAGAACAAAAAGGGATTCAAGCGTGGTGGGATGTTGACACTGCTGAGATCTTGGGCGAAGAAGATGCCAAGCATTACGAAAAAGTACTCGATACGCTGGATGTGTGGTTCGACTCTGGTGTGACTCACTACGCCGTTGTTGATAAGCGCGAAGAGTTCAATGGTCACGGTGCAGATCTGTACCTTGAAGGTTCAGATCAGCATCGTGGTTGGTTCCAATCTTCATTGATTTCATCGGTAGCAATGAAAGGTGCTGCGCCTTACAAACAAGTATTGACGCATGGCTTTGTGGTCGATGGTCATGGCCGCAAGATGTCAAAATCAATCGGCAACGTGGTTGCGCCAAAAGATGTCACCAATAAACTGGGTGCAGACATCCTGCGTCTATGGGTTGCATCGACTGATTACACTGGCGAAGTGGCGGTTTCTGACGAAATTCTAAAACGTTCGGCGGATGCTTATCGCCGTATCCGTAATACAGCACGTTTCTTCTTAGCCAACCTCAATGGGTTTAACCCAGCAACGGATATGGTTGCAGCAGACGAGATGGTGTCGCTGGATCGCTGGGCCGTAGGCCGTGCCTTTGCGGCGCAACAAGAAATTGTCAAAGCATATGAAGAGTATAATACGCATGGCGTGATCCAACGCTTGATGCACTTCTGCTCAATTGAAATGGGTTCGTTCTACCTTGATGTGATTAAAGATCGCCAATACACCGCTAAACAAGGTGCACATGCACAGCGTAGCTGTCAAACGGCGCTGTATTACATCGTTGAGGCTTTGGTTCGTTGGATGGCACCGATCATGTCATTTACGGCTGATGAAATTTGGAACGAAATGCCAGCGATGCAAGCTAATGGCGAGCCGCGTGAAAAATTTGTCTTCACGGGTGAGTGGTTTGAAGGTCTGTTTGGGTTAACTGAAGGCGAAGAGTTGAACAATGAATTTTGGGCAGAGATGCAAAAAGTTCGTAGCTCGGTGAACAAGTTGCTTGAAACTGCTCGTAGTGAAAAAATCATTGGTGGCTCATTACAAGCTGAAGTGGTGCTGTTTGCTGATGACGCTTTAGTGGCTCAGTTGAACAAGCTTGAAGATGAACTGCGTTTTGTACTGCTGACATCAAAAGCGATAGTGAAGCCTCTGGCTGAGAAAAGCGATGCGGCACAAGCAACGGAAACTGCAGGTTTGTTTGTGTTGGTGAGCGCAACCGAAGCAGAGAAGTGCGATCGCTGTTGGCATCATACTCCTGACGTTGGCACTATCACTGGTCATGAAACTATTTGTGGCCGTTGTGTGTCGAACGTGGATGGTGAAGGCGAAGTTCGTAAGTTCGCTTAATAATATTGGGATTCAATATGGCAGAGCAGACGCTTACTTGGAAACAATCAGGAGTTCGCTGGCTATGGCTAGCGCTTCTGGTCTTTACCTTTGATGTCGGTATAAAGCTGATGGTCATGGATAACATGGGGTATGGTTGGGCAAATCGCATCGAAGTAATGCCTTTTTTTAACCTACTTTATGTACATAACTATGGTGCGGCATTTAGCTTTTTAGGCGATCAAGCGGGTTGGCAACGTTGGTTGTTTACCGCTATTGCCTTTGCGGTGACGGGGCTCCTCACTTACTGGATGAGTAAGCTGCCTGCGCAAGAGAAGTGGCATAATATCGCTTATGCCATGATTATTGGTGGCGCAATCGGCAACGTGTTTGATCGTATCGTGCACGGTTTTGTGGTTGATTATCTTGATTTCTACTGGGGTAATTATCACTGGCCAGCGTTTAACTTGGCTGACAGTGCCATTTGCCTTGGTGCAGCAATGATTATCCTTGATGGCTTTCGTAAAAAAGACGATGCGCACTCATAATGGCTAAAATAGTTGAATAACCCTAAGCGCTGTCTGTTGATTCAGGTGGCGCTTTTTGTTTACTCTTCATCTCTAAAAATACGGTGGCGATAGGCGTACTAAAAACGGGCATTTTTATGTCGTTATGGATGCCTTGTCTCCACACTAAAATAAATAAAGAGAAATCACGTGACGACAATAAAAGCAAACAGTGCGGTAACCCTACACTTCACCATTAAATTAAAAGATGGCTCTATTGCGGATAGCACTCATAATATGGGCAAACCAGCGAAATTGGTTATTGGTGATGGCAGTCTAAGCGACAATTTTGAGTTGTGCTTAATCGGTCTGAGTGCCGGAGAATCCAAAACCATTGAGTTAAAAGCCGAAGACGCGTTTGGTTTGTCTAACCCAGATAACATCCACCATATGGATCGCGCCAAATTTGCCAGTAATACTGAGGTGGAAGTTGGCACGATTATGGCGTTTAGTGGCCGCGATGGCTTAGAAATTCCTGGTATTATCACCGCTATTGCGGGCGATTCGGTAACGGTTGATTTTAACCACCCACTTGCAGGACAAGATGTCATTTTTGATGTTGAAATTTTGTCTGTAGAATAATTGGCAACTTGCGATAACCCTATTCAATGAGCAATGAAATGAAAATATTGTTAGCCAACCCTCGTGGTTTTTGCGCCGGTGTTGATCGTGCGATCAGCATTGTTGAACGCGCACTTGAGCTGTATCAGCCTCCGATTTATGTACGACATGAAGTGGTGCATAACCGCTTTGTGGTGGAAGGGCTGAAGCAGCGCGGGGCCATTTTTGTTGAGGACTTACACGAAGTACCTGATGACAATATTGTTATCTTTTCTGCTCATGGCGTTTCGCAAGCGGTGAGACTTGAAGCGAAAGCGCGTGCATTAACCGTGTTTGATGCCACTTGCCCTTTGGTGACTAAAGTGCATATGGAAGTGGCTCGAGCCAGTCGCCGTAGTATGGAAGTAGTGTTGATTGGCCATGCAGGTCATCCTGAAGTGGAAGGAACCATGGGTCAATACGCCAGTAAAAAAGGCGGCATGTACTTGGTTGAAAAACCGGAAGATGTTGAATCGCTAAAAGCTATCGTTAAAGATCCGACTAATTTACATTATGTTAGCCAAACCACCTTGTCGGTGGATGAAACAGCCGATGTGATTGATAAATTGCGTGAAGTGTTTCCCGATATTCAGGGACCACGTAAAGATGATATCTGTTACGCGACACAAAACCGCCAAGATGCGGTGCGTCAACTTGCATTAGATGTTGATTTGGTGGTGGTGGTGGGCTCGAAAAACTCATCAAACTCTACGCGTTTAAAAGAATTGGCGGAAAAGATCGGAACGCCGGGTTACTTGATTGATTGCCCTGAAGATATTGATCCAACGTGGTTTGATGGTAAGAAAACCGTTGGCGTCACGGCCGGCGCATCGGCACCCGAAGCATTAGTGAATCAGATCCTAGATCGAATTAAAGAGCTTGGTGCTCAATCGGTTGAAGAAGTGCTTGGACGAGAAGAGAACATGTTTTTTGAAGTGCCCAAAGAGCTGCAAATCAAGCAAATCGACTAGTCAATAAAAAGTATTTGAATTAGACGTACCAATAAAGGAAGAAGGGCTTCCAAATGGAAGCCCTTTTCTATAACGCAAGCGAAGCGCCATTCACACTATGCAGTTTCTGTGACTGCTTTCGGTTTTTCTTCATCGGTAAGTTCGATGTCGCCTTTACCTTTGGAGATTCTAATTACATATATGGTTACGGACAGTGAGAACAAAATACCGGCAATGGTTGATGCTTGCATCGGTAAGCCAAAGCCTAATGCACTGTTATTAAGAATGAAGGTGGCACAAACCGTGGTCATAAACATCGCGGGGATAGTCGCAATCCAATGCAGTTTGTTATGGCGTAGTAAATAGGCGGAAGCGGTCCAAAGCATCATTACTGCTGTGGTTTGGTTGGCAAAACCGAAGTAGCGCCAAATAATACCGAAATCCACTTGAGTGAGAATGGCACCCAAAACAAACAGCGGCAGTGCCATGAACAAGCGATTACGCAGCGTTTTTTGTTCCATATTGAAATATTCAGCTAAGATCAAACGACTAGAGCGAAATGCAGTGTCGCCTGAGGTGATGGGTAGGATAACCACACCCAAGAAGGCGATGATGCCGCCAAATACGCCCAATAAGCCAAAGGATGCGCTGTACACAACGTTACCCGGGCCGCCGTTTTTCACTGCTTCTGATAAACCTTCCAATGAGCCAAAGAAAGAGAGTGCAATCGCACACCAGATAAGTGCGATAATGCCTTCACCAATCATGGCACCGTAAAACACGAAGCGGCCATTTTTTTCATTTTCCATACAGCGAGCCATCAATGGCGATTGAGTTGCATGGAAACCAGAGATAGCACCGCAAGCAATCGTGATAAAGAGCGCTGGCCAAAGTGGTAGGTCGTTCGGGTTCATGTTGCTGAACATGTCGCTCATTTCAAAACCGCCCATCACAGTGTGTTCACTGGAAAGTGCAATCGCGGTCATTAAGCCAACCGACATAAAGATCAACAATGCGCCGAACAGTGGGTAGAAACGGCCGATGATTTTATCGACAGGAACGATGGTGGCGAGAATGTAGTAAGCGAAAATAATCACCACCATTGAGGTCATGCTCACCGTTAGACTCGTTTGCTCGTTAATCAGATTGGTGATCATCCCTGCAGGCGCTGAAACGAAAACAACCCCTACAAGCAGTAGCAGTACAATGGCAAAAATGTTCATAAAATGTTTGGCGCCATTGCCTAGGTAACGGCCAGTAATGGTAGGCACTGAAGCGCCGCCATTGCGTACCGACAACATGCCTGAAAAGTAGTCATGCACCGCACCTGCAAAAATACAGCCGACGACAATCCACAACATTGCTGCAGGACCATAGAGTGCACCCATGATTGGGCCGAAAATTGGGCCTACGCCAGCAATATTAAGCAATTGTACCAAGTAGACTTTTTTGGTCGACATAGGAACATAGTCCACGCCATCACTCATGGTGTGGGCCGGTGTTTTACGGTTCTCGTTAATACCAAATACTTTTTCTACAAAAGCGCCGTAGATAAAGTATCCGGCCAGTAGGGCTGCGACACAGGTAAGAAACCACATCATAGCAATTGTCCTTTATGAATGAATTAAGCTCACTGTGGATAATAAAGGGCTCTGTGACGAGAAACATCTGCTTTTCCAGTGAGCGGCACTATAGCCAGTTAAGTGGCTATTTCACACAATAAGTGGTTTAAGGCTCGTCTCATCATCTGGATCAATAATGCTTTGCTGCTGGGAGGCAATGAGTGGCATCTTACAAGTAATCTGCTAGGCTAATTGAATGAAAATAAGAACTTAAGGACAACAATGAAAAAATTAAGTGTATTGTGCGCTGCTGTGTTGATGGTTGGGTGTGCGGCCTCTGATGCTGAATTAGCACAAAACGGAGATTGGCAACAAATTGGTTATCAAGATGGAGTCACTGGTCATACTCAGCGCAGCTATAAAAAGCTTTCTGAGCTCGGTTCGGTGCAACAAGCCGATTACGAAGCGGGATACGTTAAAGGGCTAAGCGAGTATTGTAACCCCAATTTCGCCTATCAAATTGGATTGTCAGGACTATATTATGAAGGTGCGTGCGAAGGAACCGAGCAAGCACAGCGCTTTCGCATGGAATGGCAACGGGGTTGGAATGAGTTCACTAATTAACCCACCTATTGATGGGTAATCCATTTAAGATATCGCTATTAGAGAAAATATATGCATGAAGAGTTTATTGCTTTAGCTATTGCAGCCATTGGCGTTCTTGGTTTGACGTGCCAGTGGTTAGCATGGAAGTTGCGTCTTCCTGCTATTTTATTTTTATTAATTGCGGGCATTGTCGTTGGTCCGTTGACTGGGTGGTTAGAACCTCAGCAGCTATTGGGAGAATTATTATTCCCTTTGATTTCTCTTGCGGTTGCGGTGATTTTGTTTGAAGGTAGCCTCACACTCAACTTCAAAGATATTCGCGGCGTCAACCACACTGTGTGGAGCATTGTGTCGCTTGGAGCTCTAGTTTCATGGGGAATAACCAGCGTTGCGTCGTATTATTTATTGGACTTTGATTGGTCACTTGCGCTGCTGTTTGGCAGTTTGACCGTAGTTACCGGGCCGACCGTCATAGTACCGCTGCTACGTACCGTGCGGCCAAATGCTCGACTTTCCAATATATTGCGCTGGGAAGGAATACTCATCGACCCGTTGGGTGCACTGTTTGTGGTGATGGTGTATGAGTTTATTATCTCTAGCAGTCAAGCGCATAGCTTATACGTTTTCTCTTTAATTATTGGTGTTGGTTTAAGTATAGGAGCGGCCGCTGGCCAAGCCGTCGCTGTCATATTGAGGCGAGGCATGTTGCCTGAATATTTACAGCCTTTTGCTGTATTGGCTGTGGTACTTGGCGTCTTTTCCGCTTCTAACGCCATCGAGTCAGAGTCTGGCTTACTGACGGTGACGGTGATGGGGATGTGGCTGGCAAATGCTAAAAACGTCAATATTCAGCATATTCTTCATTTCAAAGAAAACCTGACTATTTTGCTAATCACTGGCCTCTTTATCCTTTTGGCTGCACGCATCGAGCTGGCTGATTTCCAAGCATTAGGGTGGAGTGCATTGCTGTTGTTGGTGGTAATGCAGTTAGTTTCCCGTCCGATGTCCATTTTTATTGCAACCGTGCGCAGCTCATTATCTTTCAAAGAGAAAACTTTTTTGGCTTGGGTGGCGCCTCGCGGTATTGTGGCTGCTTCTATTTCTTCTCTATTTGCTATCAAACTGACAGCGGCAGGTGTAGAGGGAGCGACACTATTAGTGCCTTTAACGTTTATGGTCATTATTGGAACGGTGATTTTACAAAGTGCGACGGCGCGTCCTATTGCAATGGCATTGAAGGTGGCAGAACCTGCTCCGCGTGGTTTTTTGATTATTGGTGCGAATGACGTCGCTCGAGCGCTTGGAAAGGCGTTTGCGAAATATGATTGTCGCGTTGTGCTCACCGATTCTAACTGGGACTACATTAGTCAGGCGCGAATGGTGGGGCTAGCCAATTATTATGGTAATCCGATATCAAGCCACGCCGATGAATATTTAGATTTGATTGGTATTGGTCATGTGGTTGCACTTAGCCCTGATAAGCATTTCAATATTATGGCTTGCATGCATTTTCTCAGTGATTTCGGTGAAAAACGCGTATTTTGTTTGAACGATCATGCCAATGATAATAGTAGCGATAAACACAAAGTGGCTCAGGAATATCACGGTTTATCACTTTTTAATGGTGAAGTGAGTTATAAAAAATTAGCCAGTTTGATCAACCAAGGTGCAGACATTAAGCACACAAAACTGAGCGAAAGTTTCACCTACCAAGATTATCTCCAGCAGAACAAAGAACATTTTGTTTTGCCACTGTTTATGGTGAACGTCAAAGGCCGTATCCAGATGCACCATTCTATTCAGGAGTTTTTACCTACGGAAGGTGAAATAGTCGTCTCGTTGATCAAACAGAGCCAGAGCCACTAGTGGCTCTCGTGTTCACTTTCCATTGCCCGGCGAAGAAAACCATCAGACTCAGTCAATTTATCCATAGCTTCTGCATAACTTAACCCCGTCAAGTGCATCAATATCGCTACTTTTACATTGTTGTTGCTTTGGGCTAATAAGTATTCAGCCTCAGCGCGTTCACAGTCGGTTGCTTGCATCACAATTCGCACCGCTCTGGCGATGAGTTTTCGGTTAGTGGCCTTAACATCTACCATTAAATTTTGGTAACTCTTACCAAGACGGATCATGCTAGCGGTGGTGAGCATGTTGAGTACCAGCTTCTGCGCTGTACCTGATTTTAAGCGCGTTGAACCGGTCAGAGCTTCTGGCCCAACGACAGGGCTAATGGCTATTTGAGCCAATTCTGCAATCGGGGAATCCGGGTTACATGATAGGGCAATGGTTGTCGCGCCCAAATCATTAGCATACTCTAAGGCACCGATGACATAAGGCGTTCGCCCACTAGCGGCAATGCCAACAACCACATCTTGATCCGTAAAATGAATGCTTTTGAGATCTTGAATGCCGAGTTCTGCGCAATCTTCCGCCCCTTCTTTAGCACTGAACATGGCCTCTTTCCCACCGGCAATCAAACCAATCACCATCTGATCGCTAACCCCAAATGTTGGAGGGCACTCTGATGCATCAAGAACGCCTAATCGACCACTGGTTCCTGCGCCAATGTAGATTAATCGACCACCATGTTTGAATGCATAGGTAATTCGATCCACGGCTAAGGCGATCTCTGGAAGGACTTTTTCGACGGCCAGCGGAACGTGCTTATCTTGTTGATTGAGCCGTTCTACAATTTCTTGTGCTGATAGTAGGTCAATATCCATTGTGTCAGGGTTGCGACCTTCGGAAATAAGGTGAGAAAGCGCAGAGAGCAGCGCGTCATTAGTCATACCATTCCTTACTTATTAATGAGTAAAATAGACCACACCCAACGAAGCGAGAGCGCTTGCTCCGGTTACTTCTGGTAGATTGCTGGGTAAATTATGCAGACGACGTTGAGCAAGCCAAGCAAAAGCCATTGCTTCCATGTAGTCACTATCCACCCCTTTATCGCTGGTGGGCATGATGCGCCAGTGTGCTAAATGGGCCTGCAAACGTTCAACCAATAGCGGGTTACGGGCGCCTCCCCCACACAGCAGTAATTCCGGCGCTGGCCCACATTGGTAGTGTGCGACTTGCGTGGCGATGGTGAGTGCTGTGTATTCACAGAGTGTACGTTGCACATCTTCTGCTGCTAACGAAAACTCAGCCAGTATCTGCTGAAGCCAAGGGAGATTAAACAGCTCGCGACCCGTGCTTTTCGGTGCATTCAACGCAAGGTACGGCTCTTGATTGAGACGTTCGAGTAGTGGTTGGTGTACCTTTCCCGATCTCGCCCACATGCCATTATCATCAAATTTATGGCCTGTCTGTTCAAAGCACCACGCATCCATCAATATATTGCCCGGGCCCGTATCGTAGCCTAATACTTTTTGCTGCGGCCGCAGTACCGAAATATTAGCGATGCCGCCAATATTGAGTACTACAACGCTCGAATCGGTTGATTTGAAAATGGTGTCGTGAAATGCAGGGACTAATGGAGCTCCTTGGCCGCCGAGCGCCATATCTTTGCGACGAAAATCAGCCACCGTGTCGATGCCAGTTTTGTTGCTGATGATATTGGCATCACCGAGTTGCATCGTAAAAGGCGTATTACCGTTGGGTTGATGAAAAACCGTTTGGCCATGGCAGCCAATCGCGCGAATATCGCACGCTTGATAGCCTGATTGAGCCAGTAAAGCGATGACTGCATCAGCAAACAGATGGCCGAGCAAGTGGTCTAACTCGCCAATCTCTTGCACATTGGTTGATTGCCCAATACAGACATTCAGCAAACGCTGTTTGAGATCTTCTGGCATTGGGAAATCAGCGTGAGCCAATAAACGAATTTGGTTGCCATCCATTTCGACCAGTGCTGTATCGACACCATCCATGCTTGTGCCAGACATCACACCAATGTAGCGTTCAATGCTCTTCATTCGCTTCTCCTTCAACTCGAAAACAAAATCATTGTAATAGAAATTCAAAGCGAATAATCTCGTTAAATTAACTGTTTAAGTAAATTTTTGGAGTGAGCATGGGACCGTTGTGGCTAGATGTGGCAGGCTGTGAATTGAGCGCTGAAGACAAAGATATTCTTGAGCATCCCACTGTCGGCGGGGTCATTCTTTTTGCGCGTAATTATCACGATAACGCGCAGTTGCTTGCGCTTAATAAAGCGATTCGCCATGCAGCAAAACGTCCAATTTTAATTGGTGTCGATCAAGAAGGTGGGCGAGTACAGCGTTTTCGTGATGGGTTTTCGCTGATCCCTGCCGCGCAGCAGTATGCCAAGCAGAATAATGGTGAAGCATTAGCTCGCCAAGGTGGCTGGCTGATGGCGGCGGAGTTGATTGCTCATGATATTGATCTCAGCTTTGCTCCTGTATTGGATAAAGGTCATGCGTGTAAAGCGATTGGTAATCGTGCTTTTGGTGATGATGTACAGAGCATCATTCGCCACAGTTCAGCCTATATGCAAGGCATGAAAGAGGCTGGCATGGCAACAACAGGTAAACACTTTCCCGGTCACGGCGGGGTAATCGCTGACTCGCATCTTGAGACGCCCTATGATGAGCGCAGCACGGTGATGGAAGAGGACATGGCGATATTCAAAGCGCAGATTGAAGCTGGAGTGCTCGATGCCATGATGCCTGCACATGTGATTTATCCTCACTATGATGATCAACCTGCCAGCGGTTCTGCGTTTTGGTTGAAGCAAGTACTTCGCCAGCAGTTAGGGTTCAAAGGGCTAGTCTTTTCTGATGATTTAACAATGGAAGGGGCATCTGTCATGGGCGGTCCTGCCGAGCGCGCGCATCAATCACTAGCCGCTGGATGTGACATGATTTTAGTGTGCAATCAACGCGCAGCTCAAATTGAAGTGTTGGATAATTTGCCGATTTTGGATGTGCCAGCGGCTGAGTCTCTACTCAAACATCGTGCTTTTAATCTTCCTCAACTGCAAAGCACTGAACAGTGGAAACAAGCCTCAGAAGCGATGAAACGACTGCTTGGTGAGTAAAAAAATGGCGCTGTGCGTGAAAGCTTCAGCGCCGTTATTTTCTATTCGTTGCGGTTAGTGAAAACCCAGAACTTCTTTTAAATTTTTTAGATAACGTCGGCTGACGGGCACTTTGTGATCACTAAGGGTGATGATTTCCGCCAGCCCATTGTCCAATAATTTGATCTCTTTAATGGCCCTAGTATTGATTAAATACTGGCGGTGACAACGAACCAGTGGCGTTCTTTCTTCCAAAATTTTGAGCGTTAATTGGCTGGTGGCTCGTTGTAAATGGGTTTGCACATGAACACCACTGATGTCGCTCAAAGCAAACTCGACATCTTTGGTGGCAATGATCACAATTCGATTTAATCCAATGCAGGGAACTTGATCTAACCCTGCTGGTGATAAAATCGAAAAATCCTGCTTTTTTTGCCCTTGGCGAACTAAACGTTGCAGCGTTTTCTTTAAGCGCTCAGGGTCAACTGGCTTGAGTAGATAATCAAACGCATTTTCCTCAAACGCTTGCAGCGCATACTGATCATAAGCGGTGACAAACACCACATTGGGCATCGTATCTGGGTCAAGCATCCCTAGCAGCTCAATGCCAGTAACTTGTGGCATTTGGATGTCGAGAAACACCACGTCTGGCTTTAGCTGATTGATTTTTTTTAACCCTTCGATCGCATTACTGGCGTGACCAATCACATCAACATCGCCCGTCTCTTCTAGTAGCTCAGTCAGTTCTTCCCGAGCGAGCAGTTCGTCATCAATAACCAGTGCCGATAGCATGTTATTCCCTTAGTTAAATCCTTGATGAGGAATGAGAAAGCTCATTCGTGTGTATTGATTAGCCAATACTTCCGTTTTTAGTGCGGCTTGTTCGCCAAATTTATTAGTTAAGCGTTTATTGACAATTTGCATGCCTAAACCATCGTAATCTTCATTCGGAGCTTGGTAACTGCCCGCATTATCTTCCACTACAATTTTGTATCCTTCCGTTTGCGCTTGGCTGTAGATTCGTACCCGTCCGCCTTCTAACAAGTTAGAGGTGCCGTGCTTTATCGCATTTTCTACCAGTGGCTGTAGAGTAAAACTGGGTACATTGCGCTCAAGCAGTAATGCATCATCGATGGCAATATCCACTTCAAGGCGATCGGCAAAACGCGCTTGTTCTATGGTTAAGTAAGCTTTGACATGTGCTAACTCTTCTTTAAGAGTTACGGTCTCAATATTTTGTTTGAGGTTACTACGAAAGAAGTGCGAAAGATGCTGGATAAGTTCTCGCGCTTTGTCGGGATCACGGCGGGTGATGGCACTAATGGTATTGAGCGCATTAAACAGAAAGTGGGGGTTGACTTGAGCATGCAGAAGTTTGATCTCGGCGCGAGAAAGCAGCATCTGCTTTTGTTGGTATTCGCCGTACAGAATTTGGCTCGACAGTAATTGTGCAATCCCTTCCGCCATTGACATGTTAATGGTTGAAAAAAGTTTACGCTTCGGCTCGTACAGCTTTATGGTTCCAATTACGCGATCACCTGCTCTAAGTGGAATGATTAGCGCTGAACCGAGTTTGCAGTTTTTAGAGAGTGAGCATTGATAAGGGGAATCTTTTCCGTCGAGGTAAATAATGCGGTTTTTGGTGATCGCATCGAGTGTACTTTGTGATGAGATCGGTGTATTGGGTTTGTGGTGATCGTCACCAATACCGATAAACGCGAGTATTTTTTCTCTATCGGTGATCGATACCGCGCCAACATTGGTCATTTCGTAAACAATTCGAGCGACTTTACCTGCATTGTGTGGATTAAAACCGTTGGCCAAAATTCCAACTGAACGTTCAGCAATATTCAGTGCGCGACGAGAAAAGGTGGCGGAATACTCTTCAAAAATGGTTTTTCTGTCTTGTAAAATGCTCATGAATAGCGCCGCGCCGACTGAGTTAGCGATGATCATGGGCGCGGCGATGGTCGAGACTAAGGCGTATGCATCAACAAACGGTTTAGCGACTAACAAAATCACCAACATTTGCACTATTTCAGCAAACAGTGTTACGGCAAAAACAATGCTGGGGCTAAACAGGAGTCGCCCTTTGCCCTTTCTCAGTAAATAGGTGTGCAGCAATCCACCAATCAAACCTTCTGCAGTGGTTGAAATGGCGCATGCCACATCGGTAAAACCGCCTAAAGTGTAGCGATGCATACCGCCAGTAAATCCAACCGCAAACCCCACAATGGGGCCACCAAATAACCCACCCATGACGGCACCTATCGCCCGCGTATTGGCAATCGCATCGTTGATCTGCAAACCAAAATAGGTGCCCATGATGCAAAAGAGGGAAAACAAAACATACGTACTGATTTTGTGGCTAATTCGACTGGAAATGTTAAGCAGCGGCAAGAAAATGGGTGTTTTACTCAACATATAAGCGAGAACGAGGTAAACACACATCTGTTGCAGTAAGGAAAGAATTAAATCCATGTCAAAAACCCGTTGGTTTGGTGATCCCCTTTTCACTTGAAGCTACAGTAGTATTGGTTTTGTTCATTTTCCTAAGCGTAGAGTTTTCTATATACATTAGGATTTATGTACGGATGGCCAGACTGTAACACCAATCTCTTTGGGTATGATTTACGATTCATCCTCACTATTTTAGGTGAGATAGAGAGAATAAAATACGCGTCAGCTTATATTTTTTGCTTTAATAGAAGATAAATACGTGTGTAATTTTATTTTTACACATTATGTTTTTTTAAATTTACACTTGAAATGTTTTTAAAGCCTGTTAATTTGTCTTTTATTGGTGTTTAGGTATGCAATAAGATTTTGTGTAAACAAATAATTACAGGTGATGAGATGCAAAAAAGTGAACTAAGTAATATTAACATCAGTGATGAGCAAGTGCTGATCACTCCGGAACAATTAAAAGCTAAGCTGCCGCTCAGTCATCAAGCTCGCCAGTTCATTCAACACTCTCGTCAGACAATTGCCAATATTATTCATAAAAAAGATCACCGTTTACTGGTGGTGTGCGGTCCTTGCTCTATTCATGATATTGATGCGGCAAAAGAGTACGCAAAGCGCTTGAAATCACTCTCAGAGCAGTTGAGTGATCAACTGTACATTGTCATGCGTGTTTACTTTGAAAAGCCGCGTACAACGGTTGGCTGGAAAGGGCTGATTAACGATCCTCATCTTGATGGCAGTTTTGATATCGAACATGGTTTACACGTTGGTCGTCAATTGTTAGTTGAGCTAGCGGAGATGGAGATCCCTCTGGCGACCGAAGCGCTTGATCCGATCAGCCCTCAATATTTAGCCGATACATTCAGTTGGGCGGCGATTGGTGCGCGCACCACGGAATCTCAAACACACCGAGAAATGGCCAGTGGTTTGTCGATGCCGATTGGGTTTAAAAACGGCACCGATGGCAATTTAGCAACGGCAATCAATGCGATGCAAGCAGCATCATCCAGCCACCGCTTTATGGGCATTAATAGTGAAGGGCAAGTGGCCTTACTTACCACTCAAGGCAACCCAAATGGGCATGTCATTTTACGTGGCGGTAAGCAAACCAACTACGATTCAGTGTCGGTCACCGAGTGTGAGCAAGAGATGGCAAAACATAAATTGGATGCCTCGTTAATGGTGGATTGTAGCCATGCTAATTCACGTAAAGATTACCGTCGTCAGCCGTTAGTCGCTGAAGATGTGATTCATCAAATTCGTGAAGGAAATCAGTCTGTTATTGGTTTGATGATTGAAAGTCACCTCAATGAAGGTAATCAATCTTCTGACCTTCCTCGCAACGAAATGGAATACGGTGTATCGATTACGGATGCCTGTATTAATTGGCCATCAACTGAGGCACTATTACGACATGCTCATCAAGAGCTCGTTCCGTTCTTAGAAAATCGCCTAAAAAAAGATGAATAAAGGGAAGTGCTATGGCTGTTGAACTTAACGAATTACGTGATCAAATTGATGCTGTCGATAAACAAATGGTCGAGCTGCTTGCACGCCGATTAGCTTTGGTTGAAAAGGTGGGGGAAGTCAAGAGCCGACATGGTCTACCGATTTATGCTCCCGATCGAGAAGCGGCGATGCTGGCTTCTCGCCGCGCTGAAGCGGAAAGAAAAGGCGTCCCGCCACAACTGATTGAAGATATTTTGCGCCGTACTATGCGTGAATCTTATGCCAGTGAAAAGGATTCTGGCTTTAAGTGCTTAAACCCAGAGCTGCGCTCTGTGGTGATTATTGGCGGTCATGGTCAACTTGGTGGCTTATTTGGCCGTATGTTCAAACTGTCGGGCTATCAGGTGAAAGTATTAGGCAGTAAAGATTGGCATCAAGCCGATGAGATACTGCATGATGCTGGTTTGGTTGTGGTGACGGTTCCTATTCACTTAACCGTCGGTGTGATTGAAAAACTTGCTCATTTGCCTGCCGATTGTATTTTGTGCGACCTCACATCGATTAAGTCTAAGCCGCTACAGGCGATGCTTAAAACACACTCTGGCCCAGTGGTTGGATTACACCCAATGTTTGGCCCAGATGTCCCTAGTATGGCCAAGCAAGTGATCGTCTATTGCGATGGGCGAGGAGAAGCGAGTTATCAGTGGTTACTAAAACAGTTTTCGATATGGGGAGCGAGTTTGTGCCAGATTGATGCCGCAGAACACGATCACGGCATGACCTTGATCCAAGCACTGCGTCACTTCACTTCGTTTGTATACGGTTTACATCTTTCTAAAGAAAATCCGAATATCCAAAAATTACTGCAGCTGAGTTCACCGATTTATCGTTTAGAACTGGCGATGGTTGGACGGCTTTTTGGTCAAGACCCTCACTTGTATGGCGATATCATTTTCTCATCGGAAGAGAACGTTGAGATGATAAAACGTTTTCATGCTTGTTTTGGTGAGGCGTTAACCTTACTTGACGGGCGTGAGAAGCAAGCTTTTGTGGAAAGCTTTAGCAAAGTGAGTGATTGGTTTGGCAGTTATTCACAACAATTTATGCTTGAAAGTCAAAACCTGTTAAAACAAGCGAACGATGCCATTCATCGTGTTTAAGGCTGTCTGAAGGGCGAGTGCGGTTGTTGTGAATACGGCCGCCGCTCATTCTTCCGGTTCATCCCCTAAATCAGACAAGTATTCCAGTTCGCGATGGAGCAAACTTTCATCACCCATGTTCAATTCAACTAAACGTTTCAAATGGCCAATACTTTCAATATCAATGTGATTGATGCTGACACGAATAATGTTGTTTTGAATGTGGATCAACTTGGCGACTAGATTAATAGTGACATCGCTGTCTGGTAGTGTGAAATGGACTTGTGCCATTTCATTGAGCACTAATTTGTCCGCGTCAGGGCATGAGAGCAATAGTCCATGCAGCGACAAATCTTGAATCGTTGTGGTGACGGTATGTTTACCTTGCAATAAGGTGGCAGGCATCTGATAGATGATGCGTGAAAAGCGACGTCTTTCAATCATGGTACTCTCTCTTGTTGAGCGTTGACCTGTGCCAGCTTCGGCTCTGTATCGATCATTGAAAAATTATACCCATTAAGTTTAGACCTAATTGAAGGCAGTGTCGCGAATCCTGCATCTTGTTGTGTGATGCGTGATGTACAAGTAACAAAAAGGCCGCAATAGATTGCGGCCAAAGACTTCAAATACAGAGTTATTTGGTCATACGCTTGTATTTAATGCGGTGTGGTTCAGCCGCTTGAGCGCCCAATGTCTGTTTTAACCACTCAGTGTATTCGCTGTAGTTGCCTTCATAGAATTTCACTTCACCTTCATCACGGTAGTCCAGAATGTGGGTCGCAATACGGTCTAGGAACCAACGGTCGTGCGAGATAACCATGGCGCAACCAGGGAATTCCAGCAGCGCCTCTTCCAATGCGCGTAGCGTTTCAACATCCAGATCGTTGGTTGGTTCGTCGAGTAATAGGACGTTACCGCCAGCTTTAAGCAATTTGGCTAAGTGAACACGGTTGCGCTCACCACCCGATAGCTGACCGAGCACTTTTTGTTGATCGACGCCTTTGAAGTTAAAGCGAGAGCAGTAAGCACGCGCAGGAATTTCAAAATTGTTGATCTTGATAATATCCGCCCCTTCAGAGATCTCTTGGAAGACGGTATTTTTGTCGTTCATGCTGTCACGGAACTGATCAACCGAGGCTAATTTCACGGTTGCGCCCAATTCAATTTCACCAGAATCTGGTTGCTCTACGCCACTTAGCATTTTAAACAGCGTTGATTTACCCGCACCGTTAGCACCGATGATGCCGACAATCGCCCCTTTCGGCATGCTAAATGACAAATTATCAATCAGTACGCGATCACCAAACGATTTGGTTAAGTTACGAACTTCCAATACTTTGTCACCTAAACGTTCGCCCGGCGGGATGAAGAGTTCGTTGGTTTCATTACGTTTTTGATGTTCAGTATTATTAAGTTCTTCAAAGCGTGCCATACGTGCTTTGGATTTTGCTTGGCGGCCTTTCGGGTTTTTACGAACCCATTCCAGCTCTTTTTCAATCGTTTTTTGACGAGCACTCTCTTGAGATGATTCTTGCTTTAAGCGTTCATCTTTCTGTTCGAGCCACGAGGTGTAGTTACCTTGCCAAGGAATGCCTTCACCGCGGTCAAGTTCTAAAATCCAACCAGCAGCATTATCAAGGAAGTAACGGTCGTGGGTGATGGCGACGACTGTGCCTGAATAGTCGACAAGGAAGTGCTCTAGCCAAGCAACAGATTCCGCGTCTAAGTGGTTGGTTGGTTCGTCAAGCAGCAGCATATCTGGCTTTTCAAGTAGCAAACGGCAGATCGCCACACGGCGGCGCTCACCACCAGACAAAACGGCGATTTTAGCATCCCATTCTGGTAGACGAAGTGCATTGGCCGCACGTTCTAAAGCGTTCTCTAAATTATGGCCATCTTTGGCTTGAATCAGAGCCTCGAGCTCACCTTGCTCTTTGGCTAACGCATCAAAATCGGCGTCGGGTTCTGCATATGCCGCATAAACAGCATCGAGGCGAGTTAGTGCGCCAGCCACATCAGAAACGGCCTCTTCCACCACTTCACGCACGGTTTTTGATTCATCCAGTACTGGTTCTTGAGGCAAGTAGCCGACTTTCAATCCTGCTTGCGGGCGTGCTTCCCCATCAATATCAGTATCGATGCCAGCCATGATACGTAACAGGGTGGATTTACCTGAACCATTGAGACCTAAAACACCGATTTTAGCTCCAGGGAAAAAGCTCAGAGAGATGTCTTTGAGAATTTGACGCTTAGGCGGGACAATTTTACTCACCCGCGACATGGTATATACGTATTCAGCCATTGCCGATTGTTCCTAATCTTAGTAACAGAAGAAAGTGGTCATTTTATACCAAAGCGATCGCATTTGTTACTAGGTACCTAATTTTTAGAGCTTAGATGGTGTTTTTCATCGATAAAAAAGTAACGAAACATTAAGTTACTAAGTTCATATGTCGCACTTTTATGAATTTAATATTATTTACATCTATGGCCTTTACTTTTTTATCTAGAATCAGCGTAATGAAACGGAAATTCCCTTGCTTTGGATAGGACGAGAGCACATGGCGCTCATGCATTTTATAAGACCGCAGCGATTGTTATCATCAATATTAGCGTTGAGCTCCTTGGTGTGCGGCACCGCGTTTTCAGGCGCAATAGAGGATTTGGATAGTCAACGAGAGCTGTACGATCAAGCTCAGAGGTGGCTTGATGAAGATAAAGTTGATGAAGCTAAAAAAATTAGAAATAAGATCAAAAACTATCCATTGACGCCTTATCTGGATTATCGATCTCTGCTGGTCGATATTGGTAATAAACCGCCATTAGCGGTTCAGGTTTTTATCGATACACATCAAGATTTCCCGTTTTCAAACCGCATTCGAGCACCGTATCTAGATGCGTTGGCGGCTAAAGGAAAATGGGCCACCTTGCTTGATTTTCAAAAAGTGGAGCCGAATGATGAGCCTTATCGCTGTCATTACTACAATGCGCATTACCAAACAGGCCAGCGAGATATTGCGTTCAAAGGCGCACAAAAACTATGGCTCAGTGGCAGTAGCATTTCTGACGCCTGTGATCCACTCTTCACCGCATGGAGTGAGCAAGGCGGGTTAACCGATGACTGGTTGCTTAAACGAATGTTATTGGCGTTTGATGGGCGTAATTTAACGCTAATGAAATACTTACAGAAAAAATTAGTTAAGCCAAAATCACAGGCGACAGCGCAAGCGATGATGGATCTCTACCGCTCGCCAGAAAATGTGCTGACTTTTGCTAAACAATACACCGATGGCACGTTTAATCAGCAGTCGATTCAATTTGCGTTAGAAAAGCTAGCACGCCAAGATGCAAAGCTTGCGCAAAGTGTGTACCAAACTCTTCTCGATCAGAAAATACTGTCGGATGCTTATCAGCGTCCTATTGCAGAATATATAGCCAGAATATTGCTTGATACCGAGGAGCAAGCACTCGCAAACTGGCGAGATAGTGTGATAGCGCAAAGCTCAAACAGTCTTTTGCTCGAGCAGAGAATCCGCAAGGCACTGACCGTTGGTCGTTGGGATGAAGTGAAATTCTGGACAGAGCAGCTCCCCGCTGATGAAAAAGCCAGCTTACGTTGGCAATATTGGCTTGGGCGCGCTGATATTGCGTTGGGTGATGAAGCCAAAGGATTACAACGTTTAAATGCGATGATTGGGCAACGTAATTTCTACAGTGTCGCGGCCGCTAATATGGTGAAACAGTCAGTAAATTATCCCAGTACATCGATTAAGCTTAATCCTAATTTATTGACGCCGTATAAAAAAGCCTTAGTACGGATCCAAGAGCTGATTGAACGAGATAAAATCGCTGCTGCAAAAAGTGAATGGAAATGGTTACTCGATCGTGCAGATACAAAAGAAAAAGAGATGCTAGCGGCCTACGCCGACTCCCAACGTTGGTATAGTTTAACTGTGACAGCCTCTATTTCGGCGCGGATGTGGGACAACATGCAATTGCGTTTTCCATTAGCCCATCAATGGTGGTTTAACTTCTATGGCCAAAAACACGACATTGACCCAATTATGCTGATGTCACTTGCTCGTCAAGAAAGTGGAATGGATGTTGAGGCTCAATCGCCCGTTGGCGCTCGCGGTATCATGCAGATTATGCCGAGCACGGCTAAGTATACGGCTAAAAAATATCAGCTGACCTATAACGATGAGCAAGAGTTATATGAGGTGGGTAAAAATATCGAAATAGGCAGCCATTACTTAAATGGATTATTAGAGCAATACAGCGACAATCGAATTTTTGCATTTGCTGCCTATAACGCTGGGCCAAATCGCGTCAATCAATGGCGAGAGAAAACACAAGGCAAGTTAGATGCTTACGCTTTTATTGAAGCGATCCCTTTTCGGGAAACCCGCGGGTATGTGCAAAATATTTTGATGTTTGAGACTTACTATCGAGATTTGATGGGGATTGAAGGTGAATTTCTCAACCAAGATGAGCTCAATACAAAATATTAATTCCAATACGAAGTGAAAGTTCTACAATAGCGGAACGTATCACTTTGCGAGTACATTCATGCCACACCAACCTGAGTACACTGATTGGCAGCAGCTAATGGAATTGGTTAAATCAGCCACAGAGCAAGAGCAGCACGCAATGCTACTCACCATGATGATGACCCCAGATGAGCGAGATGCGCTCGTGGCGCGTGCGAACATCTTATGTGAGCTACTTAAAGGGGAGTTATCACAGCGGCAGATTAGCCAATTGCTCGGAGTGGGAATTGCGACCATTACGCGTGGCTCAAATGAGCTCAAAAGTAAATCAGAACAAGAAAAGTCGCAATTAGCCGCTCTGCTACTCAAGGTGTCTTAGTGACCCCTTGAGTTCGCTAACTTTTTATAAATTAGCAGGGAAATGCTCTGTGTTGATAAAAGGGATCAGAGCAAGGATCAGTGCTTGATGATAGACCGAGCTGCGAGTGAGTTGGTTATGAGTGAGTAGGCTGATCGCACCGCCTTTCTGTTTGATATTTTGGCAGTCAAACAGTTTATCCATCACATCGCCTAGCTCATTTTCATGGCTTAACAGCTTCAATACTTGAGGTGGTAGCATTAAGCTGGCTGAACGCGATTCTCCTCTATGAGTGGCGGATTCAATCACCATCCATGCAAAAGTCACTGTATTCTCAATGCCCGCTTCTAACCCGACGTAATAATCTGCCGTGGGATCTTGCTCTTTCGCATTTCGTACTCGATTAAGTGCGCCTTGATGGGTTTCTTCATCTGTCATCGGTTGATCCGCGACACCACTGGGCACACTCACCCCTTTAAATGAGAAAGTATCCTGCGGAAAGGTACTTTCAAATGCACTTTTGACTGCATTGATTTTGTCCGGGTTAAGAGAGGCAATGATCACATTTTTCATAAACAGCGTTTAACTCTTTTTGTTGTTGATACCATGAAACCAACGCATTTAATGGCATTGGTTTGGCAAAATAATAGCCTTGCATGAAATCACATTGGTAATCAGCAAGCCAATTATGCATCTCTTTACTTTCAATACCTTCAGCTGTGACTTGCATTGATTGAGAGTGGCAAAGTTCGATCAAAGGCTTAATGATCTTGTGATTGTCAGTGGTGATGAGTGTATCTAAAAAAAGCCGATCGAACTTAATTTTTTGTACTGGATATTGCACCAATTGAGTAATGGAGGTGTAACCAGAACCGAAATCATCAATCGCCAATCCGTAGCCTAAATGCGATAGTTCGTGAAGCAGTGGAAAACCTTTTGAATTGGCAGAAAAAGTTTCTGTAATTTCAAAATCAATCAAATGGGGAGGAACTGCATTCTCCTGCGCATGTTTATGAATGTAATGAGCTAACTGTAAAGAGTTTAATTCTGCTGATGAAAGGTTAATCGATAACTGAACAGGGTGTTCAAACATCGCTTGCAGTGCATGGAACTCCTCGAAAGCTGAACGGACGACCCAGCGATCAATGTTGCCAAATAACCCGGTTTGTTCGGCTATCGGAATAAATTCTTTTGGTGAAATCGTACCGAGCAGGTTGGATTCCCAACGAAGTAAAACTTCAAATCCTGAGACTGTATTGCCAGCACGATTTAAATAAGGTTGGTAGACCAAGCTAAATTCCTGATCAAAATTACCTCGGCGTAATGCTTGCTCAATATTGGCTCTGCGCAGAACACCCTTATTGAGCTCTGGCGAGTAGTAAGCTATTTGGTTCTTCCCAGCATTTTTTGCTTGATACATGGCCGTATCAGCATTAGATAATAATTTTTCTAAGGTATAGCCATCGGTTGGGTAGGTAGCGATACCAATACTTGCTGTGATAGGGAAATTTCCGAGCGGTGAATTATGCTGGTTTTGTAATGGGATCAGTAGCTGAGTGGCAAATTCGCTTGCCGCTTGTATAAAACTACTATCAGGTGTAGAAATAAAAATTGAAAACTCATCCCCTGATAGCCGCGCTGCTAGGCTTTTTACTTGATACTTTTCAAAGAAAAAGTTGCGCAATGAGCCAATATGCTGTGCAAAGTTGACTAATAATGCATCACCGACCTGATGTCCATATTTATCATTGACGTATTTGAAATTATCTAAATCAATATACAAAACCCAGATGTTATCTGTGTGTCTTGCGTTTGCTAGCACTCTTTCTACTGATTGTTGAAAGTGGTGGCGATTGGCAAGTTTTGTTAAGTGGTCGTATTCTGCAAGTGCTTTTGTTTTCTTATATGTGGTATCAAGCTCCTGATACATATCGTAAAAACGAGAGGATAGCCGGCCAATTTCATCGTTACTCTTAAGAGTTTCGATATTGTCACGCTGCTTATTCTCTACTTCTTTCAATTGTTGATCTAATTGGGATATGGGCTTGATTACATGCCGGTATAATAAATACAAAAGCAGCAACACAGTCACTAGAGTCGATATTCCAAACGACAACGCTAACCGTTTTTTAATGGCATAAAGTTTGTCGTTAATTAGATACTGTGCAGGATCAAGCGTGGCATAAAGATCTGATTTTAATTCAACAGTTTGCGTTAATCCTACCTTTTTAATATCCGCTACGTCAGTGAAAAAAATGGTACTTCGGTTATCAAATTCTATTTTTTTCATCAGTCGATTAAAGGGTTCTAGTACGACGAAAACAACAACAAAGAAAATTTTATCGCGGTTATAGCTAAGCGGTGTCGTAAGTGTTTGAGTATCTAAAACATCATACCGAACTAGAATACCTTCACCGCTGGAATTTGTCGTATAGTCAACATAAGAGGTTTTCTGTGTGCTATCGAAAGTGTCTTGTATGTGGTTGAGAATTTTTGTATCGATTTTAGCGAAGGGGTCACCGCTATTTTCGGCATAATAAAGAACATTTTTGCTGCCATCCAAAATCGATAACGCAATGAAATTATTCTCTTGTGATTGGAGAATGTCCAATGTTTGCTGAAAGTTATCAACCAGTTCTAACTCTCGATAAGGGTTGCGCTCATGTGCAACGTAGTGACGAATGATATCGCTTTTCGTTAGGGTGTAAGCGTAGCTATTCACCAGGTATTGGGTTTGACGAAAGTGACCCGCGAGTTTTTCCATACTCAGTTGAAGATAGCTTTCTTCTCTTTTCAGCAAAGCATCTTTTTGATTGGAGTAGATAATGTAACTAGATGCCACTGCACTGAGAAGAATAACCGGTGTTATTAGCAACAGAATTCTATTGTTGAGCTTCATGTTGTTCCAAAATACTGTTAATGATTTTTGCTCTCAAACTAATATCGGCAGGGAGCAATTCGCTATCAATAATGCCTTGTTCTAACAAAGCTGGGTTTGGAAATAATGATGCATCATTTCGGTAATTATCTGGCATTAAATTTAGGGCACTTAAGTTTGGTGTCGCAGCTTTAATATCTTTTGCATTTATTGCGGCAACTTCTGGGCTCAATAAGTGGTTTATAAACTCTTTTGCATGCTCTTTATTTTTTGAATTGCTGTTGATGGCTAAACAATCCACCCAAATATAGGGTCGGCCTTGCGGGGTGACAAAATCCCAATCATTGCTGCCAAAATACTTATTCAATGAAAATTGGTCACCGCTGTATGCGAGTGCCATATCTAAGCCATTACTGTCAGGATGGCTTCGGACGTAACTCAATATATATTCATAGGTTAAGATGTTGCGATTCACGGATAGCATCTTTTGATAAGCCTGTTTCAGTGCATTATCGTTATTTGTAATTGGCGATTGTTGTTGGGCATACAATGCTGGCAACAGGGTTTCAACTGTATCGTGAAGCATCCCCACATGGCCTTGGAGTGCTGGTGGCATGTCGATGAGATCAGCCCAGTTTTTGGGTTTGGCTGGAAATTTACTTTTTTTGTAGACGATGCCTACGGTTCCCCAAAAGTAGGGAACGGCGTGGCTACCGCACGCTTGATTCCATTTCGTATCATTATGCTTTCTATTGGGCAGAGTACTCAGATCTTCAAAGGTGTTGAGCTGAGAGTAGATAAGAGCGGATACGTTATCTAACACTACAATATCAAAAGGCAGCTGGACACTTTTGACCATTAATAGACTGCGTTCATCGTCATTATCAAAATGATATAGATTAATATCGATGCCGCTGCTTTGCCGCCATTGATCAACGATTTGCGGTGACATAGTGTCTTCCCACAAATAAATATTGAGCTCTGAGCTTCGAATGTGCGCTGAAATGCCTAGCAGAAATAGCATTAAAGCCAAAGGATGGATTTTCATCATGATATAAGTAGATGAACCTTATTTATTGGAAAAGGGCATCGTTCACAATGAAAGTGTCACAGATATCTTATGACGTGCGGAATATGTTCCGTGAATTCAAAGTAGGCTGACAGCCCAAAACATAGTGATTAATTATGTGTGAAATGATTGGGCATTATATGAACTATGTTGATAGCTGTCAGCTGACTTCTGTCAAATATTTGACTTAAATGTGATTATTGAAGTTTTACTTGGGTCGGTTTAACATTTTCGCTTGGGTAGCAACCTAATACTTTTAAATGCTTAGTGATTTTTGTTAGCTCATTCAATGCTTGCTGCATTTCAATGGAATCAAGATGTGATTCAAGATCAACATAGAACATTTCTTCCCAAGGATTACCCATAATAGGTCTCGATTCCAATTTGGTCATATTGATGCCGTAGCGTTGCAGCACTAACAAGCTTTCAACAAGTGAGCCTGCTTGCTGTGATGTTGACATGATTAATGTCGTCTTCGCTGGAATTTGAGTAGAGACTTCCACGGGTTTTCGCGCAACAACAATAAAGCGAGTCTGGTTTTCTGTTTGATTGGCGATATTAGATTTGATCGATTGTAAGCCGTACAGTTTACCGCTAGAAGCATTGCCAATTGCGGCAACATCGTTGCGATTAAGCTGCTGTACTTTTTGCATCGCATCAGCGGTGCTCGCACAGGTTTCAAGTGTAACGCCTTTTAGGCGGCTTAAAAATTCGCTGCACTGCTGGTGGGGCTGTGGGTGTGAATAAAGAATTTTGAGCTCTTCCAAACGTAATTCAGAGGTGGCGACCAAGCAGTGCTCAATCGGTAAAGTGAGCTCACCTACAATGTACAAGGTAGTATGTTGCAGCAAATCATACACTTCGTTAATTGAACCTGAACTGGTATTTTCAATCGGCAATACCCCATAGTCGGCATGACCCGATTCAACCGTTTTAGTGACTTCTTTAAACTGATCGCAATTGAGTTCGATCAACTCTGTATTTTTACGACTGAAGTACTCACGAGTTGCAAGATGGGAGTAAGAACCTTTAGCACCTAAAAAAGCAACCCTTGCCAGCGGTTTACGGCTCAGTTGCGGATTGGCTAGATTCTGCAAGTATGCTTGCTGTAGCAAGACGGAGTCTTCAATGATGGTATGAAATAGTTTAGTAATGTACTGAGCATCTAAATTGTATTTTTCTTTACCAGTATTAATCAATTTGACTAAAAGTTGCTGTTCACGTATTGCATCTCTCACTGGTTTTGCGGTTTCCACTTTGCTTTTAGCGACTTCAATGCTGAACTTTCGACGCTCTGCCAGTAGGTTTAGCAGTTGATCATCAAGCTCGTTCAGTCGCAAGCGGATCTCTTCAAGTGAATAGTGCTTTTCAGTCATAAAAATGTCCTTGTAAAAAAGCCTCCCAGTGGGAGGCTTCCTGTTCGTTTTTGACTTATCTTCTGTCAACGACCATGCCTCCAAGGTTATTGGAGAAAAAAGAAGTCAAAAAAGAACAGTGAGGTTAAGTGCATAAGAAGGTGATTTCTCTTTGAATGTAAAGACACAATAAGCAAGCAACCGTAGAGCGTCAAGCAAAAAAATAGCGCTTGAAAGCGCTATTTTTCATCATATTAAATTTTATTCAACTTCTTCTTCTACTTCCGGTTTGTCGGTACGACGAGCTTCCGGTTTATGGCGCAGTTTGTTGAGTTGGCGTTCTAATTTTTGTTCTACCTCATTGATAGCTGCGTAAAGATCTTCGTGGGTTGCAGAAGCGACTAATTGTCCTTTGGGTACCGTGATAATAGCTTCGAATCTTTTTTGTTTATTGGGCTCTTCACTAAAGCTAGCTTGGCATCCTATGATATCCACTTGCCATTTTTCTAGTTTTTTAAATTTGCTCTCAATGTGAGTGCGGATTGCAGAGGTGATGTCGATATTTTTACCAGTGATAGTTACTTTCATAGATGTTTTCCTCTGTTGCATCCCTCATGGGTTAACTTCAGATTACTGATTTAATACCAAAGTAATGTGATCTAGGTCACTTTATTGAATGTGATTTCAAAGGGCGAGTTTAAACGTGATCTCACGCAAAGAGTGCTGACAAAGAGTAAAGAAAAAGCTTGTGATTCCTATCAATCTGGATAGATTGGTTAAAGGATCAAGCTAAGAATTTCCCATTTTTAGGGTGTTTTTGCGGCCTAAAAAGAGCGCTGCTCATTTCTTATTCAAGTGTTTTTTGTGATCTTTATTCTAACGATGTTTTGAACACCTCCCTTCTTATTTCAGTTTTTCAGTTTTCCCTGCACCACTCATTTTCCAGCCGTCTTTTGCTGGCGTGTTATTATTCCCATCGACTCCAAATAAAAAAACCACTCAAAGCGAGAGTGGTTTTCATGGCGTACTTAAGCTTATTGCAAACTATTGTGGATTGAGTGCAATTAACTTTTGAGTTCTGGCAATGGCATCGTTCAGTTTGAGCTGTTTATACGCTTCTAACTGAATGTGTAATGATTTGCGAGCCGCTTCAGTGTCTGGATACGTTTTTTGTAGCTCCTGAGCACGGTTGATAGCCGCAATCCAAGATTCACGGCGTAAGTAAAAATCAGCTGTGGCAAGGTCATATTCAGCCAGTCTATTTTTTAACGCGAATAAGCGTTTATGAGCATCTTCTGCATAAGGGCTTGTTGGGTAGCGTTGCAGCAGTTTCTTAAAATCAGCAAACGCAGCTTTTACCGGTTCTGGATCACGATCCGCGCGATCGACATTAAATAGGTCATGCATGAAGTTGCGATCTTGCGCCATATGCGTCAAACCACGCATGTAGAGTACCCAATCCATTTTTTCATGGGTTGGATTCAAACGGGTAAAGCGTTCAATGGTCGCTAAACCTAACGCAAGATCATCGTTTTTGTAGTAAGCGTAAATAAGGTCAAGTTGAACTTGTTCTGAATACGCGCCGAAGGGATAACGTGAATCTAACGCCTCAAGTTTTTGAATGGCCGTTAACCAGTTACCAGTTTGCAGTGAGGTTTGTGCTTCTGAGTATAATTCAGAAGGCGGCACATCAGGGACAATCTCTTCGCTGCTTGAACAGCCAAATAACAGTGATAATGCGAGTAAGCCTGATAAAGTGTGGTGTTTCATGACAGGAGTCGTTTCCTTGAATTAATGCTTCTTAATTGAGTGCGTAATCGCTTTACAAATCGTTTCGTTACTTTCTTAGCAGTAACAGATACAATGACGCCATATTTTATCCATACTAGACGCTATTAGTCTCACGGTTTTTAAAAAAGTTCGATATGGCTCAGCAGATTGAATTAACAAATACAGTAAAAGATAGCCAGTTAGGTCAACGTTTAGACCAAGCTGTCGCTGAATTATTCGCAGATTTCTCTCGTTCACGTCTAAAAGAGTGGCTTTTAGAAGGCAAAGTTCAGGTCAATGATGAGGTGATCACTAAACCAAGAACGAAAGTCATGGGGGGAGAAATCATTACGGTCCAAGCCGAGCTTGAAGATGAAGAGCGTTGGGAAGCGCAAGATATACCTTTAAATATCGTGTATGAAGATGACGATATTATGGTCATCAACAAACCACGAGATTTTGTCGTTCATCCAGGCGCGGGTACTCCAGATGGCACAGTGTTAAATGCACTGTTGTTCCACTATCCAGCTATTGCAGAAGTACCTCGTGCGGGGATTGTGCATCGTTTGGATAAAGATACGACTGGTTTAATGGTGGTCGCTAAAACGGTTCCTGCACAAACACACTTAGTTCGAGCGTTGCAAAAGCGTAAGATTACGCGTGAATATGAAGCGATTGTGATCGGTACTATGACGGCTGGTGGGATGATCGATAAGCCGATTGGCCGCCACTCAACAAAACGTACATTGATGGCGGTAAGCCCGATGGGTAAATCAGCGGTAACTCACTACCGTGTGGCTGAGCATTTTCGTGAACATACTCGACTTCGTTTGCGTTTAGAAACGGGCCGTACTCACCAAATTCGTGTGCATATGTCATATTTACAGCATCCTTTGCTTGGGGATACCGCTTATGGTGGCCGCGCTAGGATTCCGAAAGGGGCAACGCAAGAGCTGACCGATATGATCCGTGGTTTTGATCGTCAGGCTTTGCATGCAGTTATGCTTCGACTTGAGCATCCTGTGACTGGTGAAATGCTAGAATTTCATGCGCCAGTACCTGACGATATGATCATTATGGCGGAAGCTTTACGCGTAGATACTAAGTTGAATAAAAAAGACGAGTTCTAATGGAGAAGATCATCCCTAACTGGAATGCACCTAAACATGTAAAAGCTTTCTCCTCGACTAGAGTCGGTGGCTTTTCGTTAGCTCCTTATCAAGGGCTGAATTTAGGCATGCATGTTGGGGATGATCCTTTATCCGTTGAAAAAAATCGCCAATGGCTAACGCAGCAAGCGGCGATGCCCTCTGAACCTATTTGGCTTGAACAAACGCATTCAACACAAGTGCTAGAGGTTACTCAACCTACTCAGCAGATTCTGAGTGCCGATGGTGTTTTTACCCATCAGCATAATGTGGTTTGTTCTGTAATGACCGCTGATTGCTTACCTGTTCTACTCACTAATCACCAAGGCAGCGAAGTGGCTGCAGTTCATGCTGGTTGGCGCGGTTTAGCTAATGGGATACTCGAAAATGCGCTCGCCAAATTTTCTAGTGATATCCTAGCTTGGCTCGGTCCTGCTATCGGTCCTACGGCATTTGAAGTCGGTGATGATGTATACCATGCCTTTGTTGATCAAAATACCAAAGCAAAGGCCGCATTTTCTCTTCAAGAGAATGGAAAATGGCTAGCAAATATTGCACAGTTAGCCACGTTAAGGTTGCATCAATGCGGTGTTTCAGAAATATCAGATAGAGGCCTTTGTACCTTCCATAATCCTCATCAGTTTTATTCCTATCGACGCGACGGAATCACAGGTCGCCAAGCTTCATTTATTTGGATCGAAGAGTAACTTACGCAAGATCAATCTTCCCTAACTTGCCCCTTGAAAAAGCACTAGTACGTAGCCATCTTTAGCTACGTAAGATTAGTTTCTCAATTAAGGTGAGGAAAGTTGGTATGCGTCTTGATCGATTTACAAGCAAATTTCAAATTGCCATTTCTGATGCTCAATCATTGGCATTAGGCCGTGATCATCAATATATCGAGCCTGTTCATTTGATGGTGGCATTGCTCGATCAAAATGGCAGTCCAATTCGTCCACTTCTTACTATGTTAAGTGTGGACGTTATGCAATTGCGCTCGAAGCTCAGTGAGATATTAGACCGTTTGCCAAAAGTTAGCGGTATCGGTGGTGATGTTCAGCTTTCTAGCGCAATGGGTACTATGTTCAATTTGTGCGATAAACTCGCGCAAAAACGGCAAGATTCCTACATTTCTTCGGAAGTATTTTTGCTAGCCGCACTAGAAGATAAGGGCGCGCTTGGTCAATTACTCAAAGAAATAGGGCTTACCGAGAAAAAAGTTTCTGAAGCAATAGAAAAAGTGCGTGGAGGTCAGAAAGTGAATGATCCAAATGCAGAAGAGCTAAGACAAGCGCTTGAGAAATTCACAATAGATCTAACTGAACGAGCGGAACAAGGCAAACTTGATCCTGTCATCGGGCGTGATGATGAAATTCGTCGCACCATTCAAGTATTGCAACGCCGGACCAAAAACAACCCCGTGATTATTGGTGAGCCCGGTGTAGGTAAAACGGCGATTGTGGAAGGGTTAGCGCAGCGCATTATTAATAATGAAGTGCCAGAAGGTCTACGTGGTCGTCGAGTATTGTCATTAGACATGGGGTCTTTGGTCGCAGGGGCTAAGTATCGTGGTGAATTTGAAGAACGCTTAAAATCGGTGCTTAACGAGCTAGCGAAAGAAGAGGGTAATGTCATCCTCTTTATTGATGAGTTGCACACTATGGTCGGTGCAGGTCGAGGCGAAGGCGCAATGGATGCGGGGAATATGCTTAAGCCCGCTCTGGCTCGAGGAGATCTACACTGTGTCGGTGCGACCACTTTAGACGAGTATCGTCAATATATAGAGAAAGATCCGGCACTTGAGCGACGTTTCCAAAAGGTACTGGTTGATGAACCTAGCGTAGAAGACACAGTAGCTATTTTGCGTGGTTTGAAAGAGCGTTATGAGCTCCATCACCATGTGGAGATCACCGATCCCGCTATTGTTGCTGCTGCGAGCTTATCGCACCGTTATATTTCTGATCGCCAGTTGCCCGATAAAGCGATTGACTTGATCGATGAAGCCGCTTCAAGTATTCGAATGCAAATAGATTCAAAGCCAGAATCTTTAGATAAGCTTGAGCGCAAAATTATTCAGCTGAAAATTGAGCAACAAGCGCTAACGAATGAACACGATGAAGCGAGTGAAAAACGCTTACAGGTGTTAAACGAAGAGTTAAAAGTGAAAGAGCGCGAGTTTGCTGAGCTGGAAGAAGTTTGGAATGCGGAAAAAGCAGCTCTTTCGGGTACTCAGCATATTAAGTCCGAATTAGAGCAAGCGCGTATGGATATGGATTTCGCACGTAGAGCGGGTGACTTGAACCGTATGTCAGAACTTCAATATGGCCGAATTCCTGAACTTGAAAAGCAGCTCGACCTTGCAACCCAAGCTGAAATGCAAGAGATGACTTTGCTACGCAACAAAGTAACTGATGTAGAAATTGCGGAAGTACTTTCAAAGCAAACTGGTATTCCAGTTTCTAAAATGCTGGAAGCTGAGAAAGAAAAACTGCTGCAAATGGAGGATGCGCTGCATCAACGAGTTATCGGACAAGTTGAAGCCGTCGAAGTGGTATCAAATGCGATTCGCCGTAGCCGAGCTGGGTTATCTGATCCAAATAGACCGATTGGTTCCTTCTTATTCTTAGGGCCAACTGGTGTGGGTAAAACTGAATTGTGTAAAACACTCGCAAACTTTATGTTTGATAGTGAAGATGCCATGGTGCGAATCGACATGTCTGAGTTTATGGAAAAACACTCAGTAGCGCGATTAGTCGGCGCGCCTCCAGGTTATGTGGGCTACGAAGAGGGTGGCTACTTGACCGAGGCTATTCGTCGTAAACCGTACTCGGTTATCTTGTTGGATGAAGTTGAGAAAGCACACCCTGATGTCTTTAATATCCTGCTACAGGTATTAGATGATGGGCGCTTAACTGATGGACAAGGACGCACAGTTGATTTTCGTAATACAGTGGTAATTATGACCTCAAACTTAGGGTCTTCACAAATTCAAGAAAAATTCGCAAGCTTGGATTATGAAGGCATTAAAAAAGAGGTAATGGAGATTGTAGGTAAACATTTTAGACCAGAGTTCTTAAACCGAGTGGATGAAAGTGTAGTATTCCATCCGTTGGCGCAAGAACAAATTAAATCGATCGCTTCTATTCAATTAGCCCGTCTTGGTAAACGAATGGAAGAGAAAGGTTATCAGCTTGAGGTATCTGAAAAAGCGTTAGAGCTGATTTCTCAAGTTGGGTTTGATCCTGTTTACGGAGCAAGACCATTGAAACGCGCGATTCAACAAAGCGTTGAAAATCCATTAGCGAAAGAAATCTTGGCAGGAAGAATCCTACCGGATAAAAAAGTTAAGCTAGTTGTTAGCAATGACCAAATTATTGCTCATCAAGACTAAACATTTACATTCAAAAGGGCCAGAAATGGCCCTTTTTGTTTGAAAATCACTCTCATTGGTTCTTTTGTGAGCTGTTGGTTCGTTTTTATGAGAAAGTTTCATTTTAAGACTTGTGTCCTTCTCTAAACTACCTATAATGCGCCTCGTTGTCAGGGCAGTGCTAGTTACTTCTGCTGATAACAGATGGACACTTGTTTAAAAGAAATAATCGATAAAGTGTTTGACACTTAAGGTTATATCGCTAGAATGTTCGTCCGCTTTGAATGCTTTTAGGTAAGCATTCAAGCAAGCTCTTTAACAATATAAACCTATCAATCTGTGTGGGCACTCGTTGATGATAATCAAAAAAGATTTATCAATGAACTGAGTGACCAATCAGAATCAAGTTTACTTGATTTTGGCACAGTCAATTCATT
>NZ_CAWPIM010000005.1:0-63566 GCF_963888245.1 Vibrio sp. B4-6 | reverse complement strand
CGGCCTGTCACGCCGGGGGTCGCGGGTTCGAGTCCCGTCCGCTCCGCCACTTATTAAGAAGCCCTGCTAGTAATAGCTGGGCTTTTTCGTTTTAGCAAAATAGCATTTTATTTTTTATCACTCTCAGGACAGTCGTGTGGTAGCTACACTTTGTTCAATCTATTCTTATTCTTTTCGGTCTCTATGTCTTAGGTATAAAAAAACCGATGTATTAAACATCGGCTAGAGAGACATGGTTCAGGAGATTTAGCTACGCAAAGCGGCTTTAGCTGACAGTGCTTTTTTATCTGAGTCTGAAAGAAAGGCTAATTCTAATCCGTTAATTTGCGCTTGTCTGATCTGCTCTTGAGAAAGACCCGCTTGAGGTGCTGCAACTTCATATTCATATGGAAGTTCAATACCTTCAACCGCTGGGTCATCAGTATTTAAACAAGCAAGTATCCCGTGCTCTAAAAACTGTTTTATAGGATGATAAGCAAGAGAGTTTACTGTGCTCGTTTGGAAGTTTGACGTTAGGCAAGACTCAATGCCAATACGGTGTTTGGCAAGATAATCCATTAGCTTAGGGTCATGGACGGCTTTTACTCCGTGTCCAATGCGTTCTGCACCTAGCTCTTTAATTGCCTGCCACATACTTTCTGACCCCGCCGCCTCTCCAGCATGTACTGTAACTCTTAGTCCTGCATCTCGTACTTGTTTAAAGTGAGAAATAAATCGCTCGCCCGGCTGACCAAGTTCATCGCCCGCTAAGTCGACTGCAACAATGTGCTGCTTTTGAGTCAAAATAGCGTCTAGCTCCTGCTGACAAGCATCGGTGCCAAAAGTGCGGCTCATAATTCCTATTAGGTTAGCCTGAATACCGAAGTCTCGAACGCCCGCTTGTACCCCATCAACTACAGCCTCAACAACGCCAGCGATAGGCAGTTGATGTTTCATAGCCATATAGTAAGGAGAGAACCTCAGCTCGGCATAATCAATTTGAGCATTTAAGGCATCTTCGACATTTTCGTAGGCGACTCTTCGGCAAGCATCGAGATCACCCAATACGGCAACTCCCCAATCAAGTTTTGATAGAAAGGCGACCAATGATGGTTCTGCTTCGACGATTTGTACATGAGGTGTGAGCTCTTCTATGTTGCCAGCTGGCAGCGCTACACCAAATCGTTGCCCTAGTTCTAAGATAGTTTTGGTTCGAATGTTGCCGTCAAGATGGCGATGCAAATCAGTAAGCGGTAGGTTTTTAGTTATCATTATGTTTTTCCGAAAGTGTGTATGGCATCAAGTATAAAAATCAATGTGGCCAGTGTCAGCTAGCAAAGAGTATTAAATCACCCAATTCTGTTTATTTGGCTTTTATGTTTACCATATCTGTTGACCATTCGTTAAAAGGGATGGCTTTACTAAACAGAAAGCCTTGTCCCTGAGTGCAGTTAAGCATGGTTAGGAGATGGACTTGCTCTTTGGTTTCAATACCTTCTGCCACAATTTCGACATTAAACCCACGAGTCATGTTGATGATTGCCGCAACGACTGAGCTACTGAGATTTGTCTGTTCGAGCTGCGATACAAACGCCCTGTCTATTTTTAGACAATCGAATGGAAGTTGATGTAAATAAGAAAGGGAGCTGTATCCGGTACCAAAATCATCTATCGCGATATGGATGCCCAGCTCTTTGAGTTTGTTCATGTTTGCTAAAATAACTGGGTCGTTATCAACAATTCTTGATTCTGTGATCTCTAAAGCGAGGTTATTGGGTTCAAGCCCCGTTCTTTCCAAAGTCGCTTTGAGTTCATGAACAAACTGAGGTTGAGATAGCTGGTTCACTGAGAGGTTGACGTGCATTTTAAACGTCGATCCCCATTTACCCATCTTGATGCCTTGCATCGTGTCAAAACACGCTTGATACAAGATTTGCTCACCAATCAGGCCAATGAAGCCGCTTTCTTCAGCGATAGGAATGAATTCCAAGGGGGGAATGATATCACCGCTTGGTGTCACCCAGCGTGCCAAGGCTTCAGCTCCGATGATATCTCCCGTTGATAAGTTTACAATTGGTTGATAATGCGGAATATATTCTTTGTTCTCGATGGCAAGCTTAATTTGAGTGAGCATTTGCGTACGTTTACGAGAAACATCGTCCATCTCTGGAGAGTAATAGCAGATCCTTGAGCGCTCTTGCTTGGCGTGGCTGAGTGCGATGCTACCATTACGTAACCATAGCGCCATAGTATGGAGTGTGTCATTAGGGAGTACGATGCCAATGGAGGCATTGACGACCACTTTTTCATTATGCATTGAGAATGGGACAGCAAACATTTGTAATATGCTGTTAGCCGCGGATTGGGCTTCATTCTTTTGTTGTAAAGAGGGGATGTAAATAGCGAATTCATCACCACCTGTACGAGCAATACATGAGGTGCTTGCAAATAGTGTACGTAATTTTTCAGCAATAGTTTGTAATAGTAAGTCACCTTGCTGATGCCCCAAGCTGTCATTAATATCTCTGAATTTATCGATGCCGATAAGCAATAGGCTGCCATTAATTTGATTTGATTGGCTAAAGTTATCAATTAAACCTTCACGGCTATAGAGCTTGGTTAGGGAATCGTAGATCAATTGGGAATGCAGTGCCTTAAATGAGGCTTTTAGGTTATTGGCCATTTCATTGAATGAATAAACAAGTAAACTCGTTTCATAAATATTACCAGCTTTCGGCATGTTACTTTCCCAATCCCCTTTTGCTAGATGCTGAGCAGCAGCCGCGGTAGCGGTAATTGGAGTGGTGATTCGATTAAAGGCAATGAGCCCTATACCGATGCCGATAAGGCTGACAATGCTGCCAATAATCCAACTGTTTTGTTGGTTTTCTGGCAATCGACCAAGTAGATCGGTTTCTGAAATCGAGACGCCAATAAACCATTCGATGCCATGTTTATCTTTAAAGGGAGTGAGATGATTAAAATAGCGGGTGCCATCAACTACCGTTTCGAATTTGTTGAGTGTTGCTGACAGCATTTTGTCATGGTTATCAATATAATGTGCACTGGCTTGGATCACTGGGTTGGCATTTTCGATAGCCAGTAGTCGCTCTCCTTTTGCCGACAGTTCGGTCCCCCAAGAGACAACGGTGTTGGTATTGGAGTGAGCCACCAATCTTTTTTCTGGATCAATAATATACACGTTGGCATGAGTTTTCTGTTGCAGCGAGGCCAGAAACGCATTGAACGTATCGATTTTCACATCAGTCACCAAAACACCGATGAATTTGTTCATAGAGAAAACGGGTGCTAAAGCAGAGAGCGTGATCTCTTGGCGTTCATCAACATTAGTGTAGATTGGCGACCAACTTGGGCTTAAACTTTGTGCAACTGGAGTATACCAGGGGCGAGTTCTTGGATCATAATCGGCAATGGTGGAGCGAATATCTTGATTGATGGTTTTTCCTGAGTAGATCACCAAGTTTTGCTGAGTTCGATTATCTTTCACCATCAAGGTAAAACTATCACCAATCTCTTTGCGAAAGCCCACGTACTCCGCCTGTTCGCCACCAAATCCGATCACATCAATTTGTTCTAGCGGTCGATAAAGCGTTTCAAAACTGGCAAGCAGATATCCTTCTATTTTACTGACATCGTCCGCAGAATAGAACTGACTAAAGCCGATCGTGTGGCTTAAAGCGAGGCTGGCTTGAAAAGGTTCATCGAGAAAACTGATCAGCCGCTGCTCTACATTGGCATTTAATGATGAAAGCTGTTTGCTGCTAATGTCATCAACCATCTCTTCATAACTGTATTTTTGTACACCCACAATTACTCCAATCGTTATGAGAAAAATCATAACAAATGGTAGAACAACGGCTGTTTTCAACGTTATTTGATTCGTAAATGACATGTCGTGTCTTCTGCATCCATACAAATTATCGGTAAAACACGCAAGGTGGTGGGTGATTGCATTGTGCCAGAAAGTGAATCACTGCACCTGATCATTAAAAAATTATCAGTAAAGTTCTTTTAACTTCCTTGTCAACGTATTGCGCCCCCACCCAAGCACCTTAGCTGCATCTTGTTTGTGACCATTGGTGTGATGAAGTGCTGCTTCCAAAAGTATACGTTCAAATTCAGGAAGTGCATAAGAAAGCAGCTCTGTTTCTCCTGAAGCTAATGAAGATTTAGCCCAACTTGCGAGTTGTTGTTGCCAACTTATAGCACTATCAAAGTCACTATTTTTCTTTTCCGACAATAATTCGGAAGGAAGATCACTGGGTAGCACCTCGCTGCCACTGGCCATTACAGTTAACCAGCGACACATATTTTCAAGTTGTCGTACGTTTCCCGGCCATTCAAGACGATTCAAAATTTCAATGCTCTTAGGATGTAGCGTTTTCATTTCTACGCCTAATTCTTTTGCTGCAGAGGCGAGAAAGTGCTTGGTCAGTTTTTCTATATCTTGGCTTCGCTCACGCAGTGCTGGGATATGAATACGAATGACATTGAGACGGTGAAAAAGGTCGTCACGAAACTTTCCTTGATGAACGAGCTTTTCTAAGTTTTGGTGAGTAGCGGCGACAATGCGGACATCCACTTTGATTGCTGAATGCCCTCCTACGCGGTAAAACTGACCATCGGCTAAAACACGCAGTAGCCGAGTTTGAATGTCGAGCGGCATATCGCCAATTTCATCTAAGAACAGGGTGCCACCATTGGCCTGCTCAAAACGCCCTTGGCGGACACTGTTTGCACCAGTGAATGCTCCTTTCTCATGACCAAACAGTTCTGACTCGATGAGATCTTTTGGAATTGCGGCCATATTGAGGGCAATAAACGGTTTTTGGGCGCGTGGGCTATGGCGATGAAGCGCGTGAGCGACTAACTCCTTCCCGGTTCCTGATTCACCATTGATCAAGACTGAAATTGAGGAACGTGATAAACGGCCAATTGCCCGAAATACCTCTTGCATTGAAGGGGCTTCTCCAATGATTTCCGGTGTACTATCAACGCCAGTCTGTTGATTGGATTGTTCTTTGCGCTGCTCCTGACTATGCGCAATGGCACGTTCAACCAAGGTGAGGGTTTCATCGACATCAAAAGGTTTAGGCAGATACTCAAAGGCACCCTTTTGATAGGCATTCACCGCGGCATCAAGATCTGAGTGGGCAGTCATGATGATGACGGGCAACTCAGGAGATCGTGAATGAACTTGGTTTAGCAGCTCAATACCATTCATGCCCGGCATGCGAATATCGGAAACGAGCACATCGGGCGTTTCTCTTTCTAGCGCCAGTAACACACTTTCGGCATCGGAAAACGTTTCGCATTTTATGTTGGCTGATGAGAGCGTTTTTTCCATCACCCAGCGGATCGAACTATCATCGTCCACCACCCAAACGTATCCTTTACTCATAATGTTTATTCCTTAGCAGCAAACCCAATCTGACATCGGTCAAATGGGTAAATAAATAGTAAATGTGGTTCGACCTGGCCAGCTTTCAACATCGATTTTTCCATTGTGCTGATCGATCAGGTTTTGTGAGATAGAAAGACCCAGCCCCGTTCCACCTTCACGGCCGCTGACCATGGGGTAAAACAGAGTGTCTTGTAATTCGGTAGGAATACCTGGGCCGTTATCGCTGATTTCTATGCGTGCCACTAACTTATGGCGCTGTCCGTGAATATTGGCTTGGTGCACTGTTCTGGTGCGAAGTGTGATTTTACCATGCGGATCATGAGATAAAATCTGTGCCGCATTGCTGACGATATTCAGTAATGCCTGCTCGATTTGATCGGTATCTATCAAAATATCGGGCAAGCTGGGGTCATAATCTCGTTCAATCACCAAGTGTGTGCTGGCTTCTAGCTCAACCAATTGGCGGACTTTTTCCAAAATTACATGGAGATTTTCAGAGCACTTCTTGCCCGGTTTTTGTGGGCCGAGCAAACGATCAACGAGCGCACGCAGTCGATCGGCTTGTTCAATAATAATTTGGGTGTACTCAGTGAGACTGTGGTCCGGCAACATTCTTTCTAGCAGTTGCGCCGCTCCGCGTAGCCCACCCAATGGGTTTTTAATTTCATGCGCCAGCCCGCGAACTAAGAGTTTTGCCGCTTGCTGTTGGGCGTGCTGATTGAGCTCTTGTGTTAACCGTCGTTGTTGACCAATTTTGCGCATTTCGACCAAAAGCATCAGCTCGCGTTGCCAAGATATAGGGCTCACGGTCACTTCCAGCATCAGTGGCTTACCATCGACCACAAACGTAACATCGCTATCAGTAATACTTTGGCCACTTTGCAACGGCTGAGAAAGCAGCGCTAAATCAAGAGAAGCGTGCTGGATGAGTTTTGACAGTGGTTGGTTGATAATTCGCTTAGCACTTTGGGAGAAGAGTTGTTCAGCCGCTGGATTGGCATAACGGATACAAAGAGACTCATCGAGCATCAAGGTGGCGGTAACGATATTATTTAAAATCGTTTGGCTTAGCTCACAATTCACGTTTTCATCCTTGTCCGTGTTCCCAAATGATGCAATGCACAACTTTGGTGCATTGCATGGCTAAGTATGGCGCATCGGTGTCAGAAGAAAAAGTGAAACCTGTTGTTATATCGAGCTTATTGGCGAAGAGTTCATCACTTGATGCTGGCTCGATGTAAATGCACCGTCACAGGGTTAGACGATGCAATAATCTTGCCGTTTACAACTACTTGAATTAAAAAGCGATGCGTTCCTCTATCTAGATTTTTCAGCGTCCAAGTAGGTTGAGTGGTGGGAGCGCCATAGGCCTTGTCATTCATGACTAATTGCAACTGTTCACTGACGGTTAAGTTGCGATTGAGTTCGGCGTTGATTGAAATAACGCCCGCATTGCTGCGTAAGGTTTCATCGTCAGCCGGAGAGCGAATTGCAATGGTCAGCGGTTCTATTTTGTTGACATGGGTTGCGGATTTTTCCTGTGGCAGATTTTTGGTGAGGTCAGTGACGGGGTGAGAGGTTTCAAAGGTTGGCTCAGGAGCATCGGCTTGAAAATCAGGAATCGAAATTTGCTTTGCTCCCTTATCTTGTGGGACATCGCTAAGATGCAACACGCCGTTTGCATCCACCCACGTATAGACGTTTTGTGCAATTGAAATCGCGGAATAAAGCATGATGAGTGTTAGGAGTAAAATTCGGATCAAATTCACAGTCATCCCCCTATATAGAGATGTTTTCACGTTAAGGGTATCGGCTTTCGAGTGCCGTTATTGTTGTAACGCTAATGTTACGACGTCCGGAATTAACCCCAAATATGAAAAAGGCTCACCTGCGAGGCGAGCCTGATAAATCCGTAACCTAAGTTACATTTTGCACCAAAGCTAAGAATTATACCGAGTAGTACAATTCAAATTCTAGTGGGTGAACGGCCATGTTGACGCGTTCTACATCTTTTGCTTTTAGCGTGATGTATGAGTTGATGAAATCATCAGAGAATACGCCGCCAGCGGTCAGGAATTCACGATCTTCATCCAGTGCTTTTAGTGCCACTTCAAGTGACTCGGCTACTTTTGGAATCTCAGCGGCTTCTTCTGCTGGTAGGTCGTACAAATCTTTATCCATCGCTTCTCCTGGATGGATTTTGTTCTTGATACCATCAAGACCAGCCATTAGAAGAGCGGCAAACGCTAGGTATGGGTTTGCTGCTGGATCTGGGAAACGAGCTTCGATACGACGTGCTTTCGGGCTTGGTACTACTGGAATACGGATAGACGCAGAACGGTTACGAGCCGAGTAAGCTAGCATTACCGGTGCTTCAAACCCAGGGACAAGGCGCTTGTACGAGTTTGTTGATGGGTTAGCAAATGCGTTGATGGCACGCGCGTGCTTGATGATACCGCCAATGTAGTAAAGCGCTAAGTCAGATAGACCGCCGTACTTGTCACCAGCAAATAGGTTTACACCATCTTTTGCAAGAGATTGGTGAACGTGCATACCTGAACCGTTGTCGCCAACAAGAGGCTTAGGCATGAAGGTTGCTGTTTTACCAAAGGCGTGCGCAACGTTGTGCACCACGTATTTGTAGATTTGGATCTCATCGGCTTTAGTAGTTAGCGTATTAAAGCGAGTGGCGATTTCGTTTTGACCTGCGGTCGCTACTTCATGGTGGTGAGCTTCAACGACGAGGCCCATCTCTTCCATGATCAAACACATGGCTGAACGGATGTCTTGTGATGAGTCAACCGGTGCAACAGGGAAATAACCACCTTTCACACCAGGGCGGTGACCTTTGTTACCACCTTCAATTTCAGCGCCAGTGTTCCAAGCCGCTTCGATATCATCAATTTTGAATGAGGCACCAGACATATTGTTGGTGTATTTCACGTCATCAAAAAGGAAGAACTCTGGCTCTGGACCGACAAGAACGGTGTCTGCGATCCCTGTTGAACGCATGTAATCTTCTGCGCGTTTTGCGATAGAGCGTGGGTCACGATCGTAGCCTTGCATGGTTGCAGGCTCTAGAATGTCACAACGAATGTTAAGTGTTGCGTCTTCTGTGAACGGGTCAAGAACTGCACTTAATGCATCAGGCATCATCACCATGTCAGACTCATTGATTCCTTTCCAGCCAGCAACGGATGAACCATCGAACATCTTACCTTCTTCGAAGAAGTCTGCGTCGACTTGATGAGCAGGAATAGAGATATGTTGCTCTTTGCCTTTCGTGTCGGTAAAGCGCAGGTCAACAAACTTAACTTCGTTTTCTTGGATCAGCGATAGAACGTTTTCTACTGACATCTTGGATAACCTCCAGTGTTATTAAAGCGGTAATGGCCCGAATCGAATTGAAACTAGCATTGATTAATTTCATTCTAAACTTATTAATCGATGCTGTTTCTAATAAAGCTAAATTCGTGCCAATTAAATTAATCCTTTAATTTCAAGTGCTTTGATTGTTCTTTGTCGAATTAAAATGCTTCTCTGCACCAAAAAGATCCTTATTTGCACTATTTTGGTGCCTTGAGTTTTATGTTGCACCATTAACTACCAAAGCGCACACTATTCAGCCTAGGTTTACTAGGCTTGTCAATGCTGATTTAGTCCATTTTGATGCAATTTGTTTTAAAGCAAGTAGCGGACTAAGCTTGTGGTGAGCGAAAATCAGCGCGATAGATCACATATTTCTAGGTTTTTCGCCAAAATCTGGTACATTATTGACCGTTTTTTTAATCAAGTTCTATGCTCGTTGCGGCCTCATGCCGAAGCGAGTTACTCCCTTAATAAGTGAAGCAAAATCCATGGCTACTCCACAGATTGATAAATTAAGAAATATCGCGATCATCGCACACGTTGACCACGGTAAAACAACGTTGGTTGATAAACTGCTGCAACAGTCAGGTACGTTAGAGTCTCGCGGTAATACGGAAGAGCGGGTCATGGACTCGAACGATATCGAGAAAGAGCGCGGTATCACTATCCTTGCAAAAAATACAGCCATTAACTGGAATGATTTCCGTATCAACATCGTAGATACTCCAGGACACGCCGACTTCGGTGGTGAAGTTGAGCGTATCATGTCAATGGTTGACTCTGTTTTGCTGATTGTTGATGCGGTTGATGGCCCAATGCCACAAACTCGCTTCGTAACACAAAAAGCCTTTGCTCACGGTTTGAAACCAATCGTTGTTATTAACAAAATTGACCGTCCTGGCGCTCGCCCTGATTGGGTTATGGATCAAGTGTTCGATCTGTTCGACAACCTTGGTGCAACGGATGAGCAGCTCGACTTTAAAGTGGTTTATGCCTCTGCACTGAACGGTTGGGCGACACTTAACGAAGGTGAAGTTGGCGAAAACATGGAACCTTTGTTCCAAGCGATCGTTGACAATGTAGAGTCACCACAAGTTGACCTTGATGGCCCACTACAAATGCAAGTTTCTCAACTTGATTACAGCTCTTACGTTGGTGTTATCGGTGTTTGTCGTGTGACTCGTGGTAGCGTAAAAGCGAACCAACAAGTAACAGTTGTCGGCGCTGATGGTAAGAAACGTAACGGTAAAGTTGGTACAGTTCTGGGTTATCTTGGCCTTGAGCGTAACGAAGTTGAACAAGCTAACGCTGGCGACATCATTGCGGTAACAGGTTTAGGTGAACTGAAAATTTCAGACACCATTTGTGACCAAAACTGTGTTGAAGCCATGGTGCCGCTATCCGTTGATGAACCGACAGTGACCATGACTTTCCAAGTCAATACCTCACCGTTTGCAGGTAAAGAAGGTAAATACGTGACTTCACGTAATATCCTTGAGCGTCTGCAAAAAGAGCTTGTTCATAACGTAGCATTGCGTGTTGAAGAAACCGACAACCCAGATCGCTTCCGCGTTTCAGGTCGTGGTGAACTTCACCTATCAATCCTGATTGAGAACATGCGTCGTGAAGGCTTTGAACTTGCGGTTTCTCGTCCTGAAGTTATTTTGAAGGAAGAAGACGGCCAGAAAATGGAACCGTTCGAAACCGTAACGATCGATGTGATGGAAGAGAGCCAAGGCGGCGTGATGGAGAAGATCGGCCTACGTAAAGGTGAGCTGACGAACATGACTCCAGACGGCAAAGGCCGTGTGCGTCTTGATTTCATGATGCCTTCTCGCGGTTTGATTGGTTTCCAAACAGAATTCATGACCTTAACCTCAGGTTCAGGTTTGCTTTACCATACGTTTGATCATTACGGCCTACACAAAGGCGGTAACATTGGTCAACGTAACAACGGCGTGTTGATCTCTAACGCGACAGGTAAAGCGTTGACTTACGCTCTGTTCAACCTACAAGAGCGCGGTCGCCTATTTACTGAGCACGCAGATGAAGTGTACGAAGGCCAAGTGATCGGTATCCACAACCGTTCTAACGACCTAACAGTGAACTGCTTGAAAGGCAAGCAGCTGACAAACGTTCGTGCTTCTGGTACTGATGAAGCGCAAGTATTGTCACCTGCAATCAAGTTTACACTTGAGCAAGCACTTGAGTTTATTGACGACGATGAACTAGTGGAAGTGACCCCACAGAGCATTCGTATCCGTAAACGTCATTTGACTGAAAATGATCGTAAACGTGCAAGCCGTGGCTAATACCGTCATGGTATAAGTTAACGAGTTAATCTAAGGGCGAGGAGTGTACTTCTCGCCTTTTGCTTATCTGCAATATAGTCAGTTTTAGGTATAGAATGGTGATTGATGATAAAAATAAGCAGGGAGAAGGCATTTGAAAATCAAAAAGCTTGGCAAACAATGTTTACTGTTTACGCGTTATTTACTCAGCCGGATGGGTCATGACCGCGTCAATGTTAATGCGGGCTATTTGGCTTATATCACGTTGTTGTCGATCGTACCTATGCTTACCGTGCTGTTATCAATTCTCTCCTCATTTTCTATTTTTGCCAATGTCGGTATGGTTATTCAAGATTTTGTGATCACCCATTTTGTGCCTGCCGCAGGCGATGTAGTGCGAGAGGCGTTGCTCGAATTTATCGCGAATACAGGTAAGATGACGGCCGTGGGCGGGGTATTTTTATTCGTTGCAGCTTTAATGCTGATTTCTAATATTGACAAGAATTTGAACTACATTTGGCGAGTTAAAGATAAACGGCGCATGGTGCTCTCTTTTTCAATGTATTGGATGGTTCTTACGCTCGGGCCAATTTTAGTCGGCGCGAGTATTGCGGCAACCTCGTATATTACCTCACTCAAGATTATTGACAGCGAAGCACTCTCTGGTGCTTATAATTTGTTGCTGCGCTGGCTACCTTTTATTTTGTCATTCTCTGCTTTTGTCGGTTTGTACCTGCTGGTGCCGAATAAAAAAGTGCATCTTTCACACGCCTTGGTCGGGGCAATGGTGGCGGCTATTTTATTTGAGTTCAGTAAAAAAGGGTTTGCTGCTTATATTACTCAGTTTCCCTCCTATCAACTGATTTACGGCGCACTGGCGGCGATCCCTATTCTGTTTGTGTGGGTCTACTTATGCTGGATGATTGTGCTCGTTGGGGCGGAGGTGACGGCGACTTTGGGTGAAAAAGAGCACTGGAGCAATGAGCAAGAAATGCTAAACTCATTGCCTATCTCCGAGCAAATGATAAAGGGAAATCAGAGTGATAGCGTTGATCCAGAGAGTGAGTGAAGCGGCGGTACGTGTTGATGGGGAAGTGGTTGGCGAAATCAATCAAGGCTTACTGGTGCTACTTGGGGTCGAAAGAGATGACGATGAGGCAAAGGCCAAACGTCTAGTCGAACGTGTGACTCAGTACCGCGTGTTTGAAGATGAAGAGGGAAAAATGAACTTGAACGTGCAACAAGTGAACGGTCAGGTTTTAGTGGTGTCTCAATTTACATTGCCAGCCGATACCAAAAAAGGGACGCGTGCCGGATTTTCAAAAGGTGCACACCCTGCTGATGCTGAGCGTCTGTATGATTACTTTTCGGATTTGTGTGAGCACATTTTGCCAACTCAGCGTGGCCGCTTTGCACAAGATATGAAAGTCTCGCTGATTAATGATGGCCCAGTGACATTCTGGCTTCAGGTTTAATAAAGAAATGGATAGAGCCTCCTTCGTTGGGATCATGCGGAGTATGAGAGGCTGTGATTTAGGGATAACCAAATGTTTAAACTGATTACGCCAAGTACCGACAACCAACTGAATAAATACTACCATTTTCGCTGGCAAATGCTGCGTGAGCCATGGCATCTACCGATCGGCTCGGAGCGCGATGAGTATGATGGCATGAGCCACCACAGGATGATTGTCGATGGTCGTAACCGACCGATTGCTATTGGTCGCTTGTACATTACGCCAGATTGCGAAGGGCAAATTCGCTATATGGCGGTTAAAAGTAGCCGTCGCAATAAAGGTATGGGCTCTTTGGTGCTGGTGGCGCTAGAGTCGCTGGCTCGTCAAGAAGGTGCAAAGCGCCTAGTCTGTAGCGCCCGTGAAGATGCGATTGCATTTTATGAAAAGAACGGCTTTGAACGCCGGGGCTCGCTCAATGATGAACGCGGTCCGGTTCGACATCAACAAATGGTCAAACCGCTCGATCCCATGGCCAATGTGATTCGCAAACCTGAATGGTGTACTGAACTGCAAGAACGCTGGGCCACGCACATTCCTATCAGCGAAAAAATGGGCATTAAGGTGACTCAATATACGGGCTACCAATTTGAGTGCAGCGCTCAGCTCAATCCGAATTTGAACCCACACAACACCTTATTTGCAGGCTCGGCATTTACCCTTGCCACCTTGACCGGATGGGGAATGGCATGGCTGCTGATGCGTGAGCGAAGTCTGAATGGCGATATTGTTTTGGTTGATAGCCGCATCCGCTATCGTCACCCTGTGGTGCATAACCCTTTAGCCTTCACTTCATTGGATGGCATTAGTGGCGATTTAGATCGTTTAGCCAGTGGACGTAAAGCGCGTATCGTCGTCAATGTCACTATCACCAGTGGCGGTAAACCAGCCGTTGAATTTACGGGAACCTATATGTTGATCCCCAATTACAAGGCATTGTTAGCCGCCGCATCATTGGCTGAGTAAGTGTCGGTTTCTGGATCACACGAATAGATGGTGTGCTGTGTGTTGTGGAGCAGTTCGAAGTGCATCTCACGGCACATCTGTTGGAGGTTAAGGTTAAGTTGTCCTTTCTCCAACTTGACCAAATCCACGTGACCATCAAGGTTTGCCTTGAGCGTCTTTCCAACCAGCGGCGTTGTATTAATCATCATCCGCCCTCTGTCTGAGTGAATGACTAAACCTTCGAGCGTAAACGGCTCATGGCTGAGGTTTTGCTCAGGATCGCTTAGCGTTAATATGCCTTGTCGAATATTGAGCGTTGCTTCACCTGTGAGGGAGTGGGCGAAGGTGGCGTAGTCTCCGGCGAGGCCGTTGACCTGCGCTTCCAATTCACTGAGACCCTCTATGGTAAAGGGAAGCTGGGTGACTTTATTGAGCACCGCTAGCGGTAGCCCATCGGCATGAATGTTGGTTTGCCAAGGCTGACTTAACGTTTGGAAATTCCAACGCGCAGTGGCATCGATATAGCCGTTTTCTAACGGCATGAATAAACGATCTAGGTACCATTGGCCTTGCTCGCTGCGCATCTCAACGACGCTTTGCGTGCTCAATAGTGAATCGTAGCTGGCGCTGTTTGCGCTGATATTGAGCGTGCCTTGCCACAATCCCAAGCGTTTCTCTTTTACGAGAGTTAGTTGCTTTCCTTTGGCATGGACACCAGACAATTGCCAATAAGGTGGCGCAAACAATTGAATGAGTTGGCTATTGGCGATGGTGAGTTGCTCGATGGTGAGGTTATCAACCCACGGGCAATGCTGGCTCAGCGACGTAAAATCATCTTTGCTTTCGCTCACCCATTTTACACCGCGAATAGTGAGTTGTTGCAGCGATGCTGAGGTTGGGGTGATAACACCCGCCCATTGAATATCACCTTGCTTAAATTCACTACTAAAATCCTCAATAATCAGTTTACCCGGCTCGGTGCGCAGGCTAAAGGTCGGCTCCACCCACTGCTGACCTAGCCAAGTTGCATCGTCGGCTCGCAGCGATAATTTACCTTGTTGCTGCTGCCAAATATTGCTGTGTGGATAAATGTTCTCCAGCGAAATATCGACGTTACGCAAGCTGATATCCGCAAGCTCGATCTGACTGTTTAAAATATCTAAGCTATTGATATGGTCTATTTTGTCAAAGAGCTGAAACCAATCCGATTGGCGTAAGGAATGACTCATATCTCGGCTAAGATTGAGTTTTTCCAGTGTCACATTGATCAGCGACCAACCTTGAGGATACTGCTCGGCTTGACCTGAAATAGCCGCGCCGCGCCATGACAACGAGAGCCCATAGACGGTGCTGTTGGCAGGTTTGTAATCCATATCGAGCAGTAGGTTATTCAGCGCTTCTCCTTGCCAATAAAATTGTTCAGCTGAGAGTTGTATCTCGCCGAAAGGCAGAGCTGTTGGAGCATCCGGCCAATGTGGATTTTTAATCTGTAGGTTAACACCACGCGCTAGCCAACCTTGTTGGGCGATGTCGGCGTGATTGAGCGCGATTTGGCTCACCGAAATGGGCCATGATCGCAAATCGGTAGGAAGGCCATTTTGTAGACTGATACCACTAAGTAGCACGCTATCAACGGCGATTTTTTGGTCGCGAATGAGCTGTGGGCTGAGCCAAATATCGGCTTGCTCTATCGGGATATGCTGCTTATTTTGCCGCAGTGTTAATTGGTTGAACTGAAAATGCAAAGGATACTGGTATTGAAGAGATTGAAACGTCACGTTTCCTTTCGAAAGCCGTTCAACGAGAGTTTGAGCAACGGGAGTAGCATAAGAGGTATGTAGCAGTGCAAACATACCCAGCATGAAAGTGAGAAATAGCGCGATGATCGCAATCAGCAATGCCAAAGCCTTGTTCATGGTGTCCTTACTCGTAAATCGTTACCTGCGACAGAGTGAAACAAATTACCTCACGCAGCAACAAAAAAAGCCCCTTATCAAAGGGGCTTGCTACTGACTTATCAGTTTTAGTCGAGTTGTGGGCCTGCGGCCACTAATGCTTTACCTTCTGCGTTATCAGTATACTTGGCAAAGTTATTGATAAAGCGCGAGGCGAGATCTTCAGCTTTGCTTGTCCATTGTAGAGGATCCACGTAAGTATCGCGTGGGTCGAGAATGGTTGGGTTCACACCAGGTAGTGAGGTTGGTACTTCAAGATTGAAGATTGGAATATGCTTGGTTGCTGCCTTCTCAATCGAACCATCTAAGATAGCGTCAATGATGGCGCGGGTATCTTGAATCGAGATGCGTTTACCGCTGCCGTTCCAACCAGTGTTGACTAGATAAGCTTCAGCACCAGCTGCTTCCATACGTTTTACCAGCACTTCGGCATATTGTGTTGGGTGGAGCGTTAAAAACGCTGCGCCAAAACAGGCTGAGAAGGTTGGTGTTGGTTCGGTGATGCCACGTTCAGTACCCGCTAGTTTTGCCGTAAAGCCAGACAAGAAGTGATACTTGGTTTGTTCTGGAGTCAATTTAGAGACTGGTGGAAGCACACCAAATGCATCCGCAGATAGGAAGATCACTTTATTGGCGTGACCACCTTTCGATACAGGCTTAACGATGTTTTCGATGTGGTAGATAGGATAAGAAACACGAGTATTCTCGGTTTTAGAACCATCATCAAAGTCAATCGAACCATCGCTACGTACTGTGACGTTTTCCAGTAGCGCATCACGGCGGATCGCGTTGTAGATGTCAGGCTCGGCTTCTTTGGAGAGCTTGATGGTTTTCGCGTAGCAACCTCCTTCAAAGTTAAACACGCCATCATCATCCCAGCCGTGCTCGTCATCGCCGATTAACGCGCGTTTTGGATCGGTAGAGAGTGTGGTTTTTCCTGTGCCAGATAGGCCAAAGAAAATAGCCACATCGCCATCTTTAGCCATGTTGGCTGAACAGTGCATTGAAGCAATACCTTGCAGTGGAAGGAAGTAGTTCATCATTGCGAACATCCCTTTCTTCATTTCACCGCCGTACCAAGTACCGCCGATCAACTGCATTTTTTCCGTTAAGTTAAACACAGTGAAGTTTTCTGAGTTCAGGCCTTGCTCTTGCCATTTGTCATTGGTGCATTTGGCACCATTCATGACCACAAAATCAGGTTCGAAGTTAGCTAGCTCTTCTTCTGTTGGGCGAATGAACATGTTTTTGACGAAGTGCGCTTGCCACGCCACTTCAGTAATGAAGCGCACGCAAAGGCGCGTATCTGCGTTGGCACCACAGTAACCGTCAAGAACGAATAGACGTTTAGCGGATAGTTGACGACCCACTAGTGCTTTTAGATCATTCCATACTTCTTGGTTAATCGGCTTGTTATCGTTTTTCGCTTGTTCAGATGTCCACCATAGGGTATCGCGTGTGGTGTCATCTTTGACAATGAATTTATCTTTTGGTGAGCGGCCTGTAAAAATGCCAGTATCAACGGCAACAGCGCCAAGTTCAGTGACGACGCCTTTTTCGTAGCCTTCAAGGTCTGGGCGAGTTTCCTCGGCAAATAACAGTTCATAGCTTGGGTTGCGAACCACTTCGACTACGTTGGTTATTCCGTATTTGGTCAGGTCTAGTTGTGCAGCCTTTGTATGTTCCATAACGGTCATAGGTGCTCCTTGTAAGAGATTTTGTAGGGATTTTGTAATAATGTTTGTAATTGTTATCTGCTCACCATGCTAGCAACGGGTGGGGGATAAAACAGGGACACAGTTCAAAAATTGCCCATGACACTCCTGTGGTTTTAGGTGTCCCGTCACATATTGGCGCAACTATTTTATCGCGTACGCAAACCTTTGCGCTAGATCAATAAGATTAATACTTTTAAAAAAATAAGTACGCTATTCTGTTTGTTTAAGGCTTGATTTTGCTGGGTTTTGATCACAAAAAAAGCCAGCATAAAGCTGGCTCTGATACGTTTTCTTCGTGCTTGTTAATTCATGCAAATTAATGAATTGTGTCGCTTCCTGAGGAGGCTTGTGCGTAGAGTGTTGCGATCTCAGCCTCTTCAAATGAGTAGTTGGTGCCACAGTAATCACAATGTAAAGAAACGGATCCTTCAGACGATAAAATGTCGTAAATTTCCTCTTTCCCTATTGTGATGATGGCCGCCCCACTGCGTTCACGTGAACAACCACAATGGAATTCCACGGGTTGTGGGGTGAACAACTGAACTTTCTCTTGGTTATACAGGCGATACAACAGATCAGTGGCTTCTAAGGTGAACAGCTCTTCGTTTTTTACGGTGTTAGTTAACTGCTCTAAGTGCTCAAAATCATCGGACGTACCCGTTCCATCTGGAATAGTTTGCAGTAACATGCCAGCGGCACAGGCTTTTCCATCTTGCGTACCAATGCGTATCCAAAGGCGTGTTTTCAACTGTTCAGAGCGGATGAAGTAACCTTCCAGCACTTCCACTAAGTTATCACCCTCTAAACCGACCACACCTTGGTAGCGCTCGCCTTTCTTGGGCTCGATAGTGATAACTAAATGACCTTTACCCATCAAAGTGTGTAGGTCGGCATCATCGGCAATATCGCCTTTCCAGCGTGCGACACCACGCACTTTCTGTTCATTATCACCATTGATAACGACTAAGGAAACTGGGCCATTGCCTTGCAATTGCATGGTAATTGAGCCTTCAAACTTCAGCGTTGCGGTTAGCAAGGTCGTTGCGACGAGCAGTTCGCCCAAAAGTTTTTGTACTGGGGCTGGATATTCCTGGCTCGAAAGGATGTGTTGATACGCGTCGTCTAATTGTACCAACTCGCCACGTACGGATAGATCTTCAAATAAGTAGCGATTTAAAATGTTATTTGCCATTTAGCTATTTCCTCGGAACATGGTCCAGCTTTTATTGATGTTTAAATTTAATGATGTCACGACGCTCTTTTTTGTCTGGTCTGCGTTCGGGGCTTGGGTTGTGTGCGTTGAGCTTACGTTGCTCGGCATGATGGGCACGTTTGGCGATGCTTGCTGCGGTTTCCGAATACAGGGTTTGTGCTTCTGGCGCGCTGCGCCTTTGCCCTAACAGATTGATCACAGTGACGATTTTCTCTTCTTGGCCTTGGCGCAAGGTAATCGTTGCCCCAAGCTCGACAATTTTACTTGGCTTGGTGCGTTGGCCATTATAATGGACTTTACCACCATCGACCATACTGCGTGCGATCGACCGCGTTTTATAAAATCGTGCTGCCCATAGCCATTTATCCAATCTTATTTGCTCTGTCGCAGAACTCATACTACAAATGTGCCTCAAAGGGAGTTAGTCTTGTACGTTTTATGGCCTTTACAATGGTGTTTTGGTTCCAGATTTTCAAGCTACCCGACAAAATAATGTCAGTAAAAATGACGAGAATGTCTCCTATGATATATTAATGTGTTTTTGTAGCGCGATCTTCGCGGTCTTATGTATCTGTTCCATTTAAATGGAAGCATAGTTTAAATGAAATGGAAGTATAGTTTGAGGCCAATCCGCCGGTTTTCGTCTGGCTAACGGCTCATGAATGTGAAATATCATGGTTGAAGTAAGAAAATATCAGTAAGGACATCTTTTGAGGCGAATCGATTTTAGCAGTATGACCTCATCTCGCTTATGGCAAGCAGGTTTGCTACAAAAAATACCGCAATGGCAGAAACAAATCAGCCAATTTCTTACCTTAGTATTGCTGGTCACGTCGGCTTGGATTCTAGGAAAAATGGTGTGGCTGATTCAGCAAAACGCGGTTGATATAACGCCTTGGTCTCCAAGAGCAATCGCATCAACGCCGAATGCGGCGCGTTCGCTTGATCTCTCTTCTTTACAACAAGGAAGTTTATTTGGTCGCTATAGCGAGCAGAAGGTCGAAGCCGCACAGCCTGTGGTCAAAGATGCACCTAAAACCAGCCTTAGCTTATTATTGGTTGGAGTGGTGGCGAGCAATGAACCGAGTAAGAGTCTAGCGGTAATCGCAAATCGTGGTAGCCAAGCGACCTATGGTGTTAACGAAGTCATTGAAGGAACCCGTGTCAAATTGAAAGCGGTGTTCAATGATCGCGTTATTATTGATAACTCAGGGCGCGATGAAACCTTGATGTTGGATGGAATTGACTATCATAAACCGAGTGTAGCAACGCCTGAGCGCGTTGTTGCATCGAATGTGCGTGGTAATAACCCAGCGTCTGCAGAAGAGAAGTTGGATGACATTCGCGCCGCTATTGCCAGCAATCCGCAAGAAATCTTTAAATATGTACGCCTGTCGCAAGTGAAACGTGATGACAAAGTGCTTGGATACAGAGTGAGCCCTGGGCAATCTCCTGAGTTGTTTGAGTCGGTAGGGCTACAAGATGGCGATGTCGCAATCGCGTTAAACGGTCAGGATTTAACGGACCCGGACGCCATGAATAAGATTTTTCAGTCAGTCTCTGAGTTAACCGAAATGAACTTAACAGTCGAAAGAGACGGGCAATCCCATGACATTTATATCCAATTTTAGACAGACTGATGCATGAGCATGAGTTTAGGGAGTAAGACGTGAAGCATTGGTTAAACAAAACGACGTGGTTATTGATGGGTGGCTTGTTGTCATCGCCGTTAGCCATGGCAAACGATTTTAGTGCCAGCTTTAAAGGCACCGATATTCAAGAATTCATCAATATCGTGGGCCGTAATCTTGAAAAAACAATCATTGTTGATCCTTCCGTTCGGGGGAAGGTTGATGTCCGCAGCTATGACACACTTAATGAAGAGCAATACTACAGCTTCTTTTTGAATGTATTGGAAGTGTATGGTTTTGCCGTGGTGGAAATGGACAACGGCGTGCTCAAAGTGATCAAGTCGAAAGATGCCAAAACGTCTGCGATTCCTGTCGTTGGCGATGAAGGAAAAGAGAACGGTGATAGCGTGATCACGCGCGTTGTTGCGGTGCGGAATGTTTCGGTACGAGAGCTTTCACCTTTGCTGCGCCAGTTGATCGATAACGCAGGAGCGGGCAACGTAGTGCATTATGATCCGGCGAACATTATTTTGATTACAGGTCGTGCTGCGGTCGTCAACCGTTTAGCCGATATCATCAAACGAGTTGACCAAGCTGGTGACAAAGACATCGAGGTTGTGGAACTAAGTAATGCATCTGCCGCTGAAATGGTGCGTATTGTGGAGGCATTAAACAAAACCACGGATGCCAAAAATACTCCAGAGTTTTTGCAGCCTAAGCTGGTGGCCGATGATCGTACCAATTCGATTTTGATCTCAGGTGATCCTAAAGTCCGTGAACGTCTAAAGCGATTGATCACTCAGCTTGATGTTGAGATGGCAACAAGAGGCAATAACCGCGTCATTTATCTAAAGAATGCGAAAGCGGAAGATTTGGTTGATGTGCTGAAAGGGGTGTCTGACAACTTGCAGGCCGAAAAACAGTCTGGGCAAAAAACAGGGCAAAGTTCACAACGCACCGAAGTGATGATTTCAGCACATGCACCGACCAATTCCTTAATTGTTACCGCTCCGCAAGACATCATGAAAGAGCTAGAAGATGTGGTTGCGCAGTTGGATATTCGTCGCGCTCAGGTATTGATTGAAGCGCTGATTGTTGAAATGGCCGAAGGGGATGGCATCAACTTAGGCGTGCAATGGGGCTCACTCGACAACGGCTCTGTGATTCAGTATGGCAACGCGGGCGCGCCAATCGGTAAGGTAATGATTGGTTTAGAAGAAGCCAAAGATAGCGTTGAGAAAAAACCGATTCGAGATAGCTCAACAGGCGCAATAAAATACTACGAAGAAACAACGAAGAAAGGGGATTACTCTACTTTGGCGTCAGCGCTCGGTGCGGTCAATGGTGCAGCCATGAGCTTAGTGATGGGCGACTGGACCGCGCTGATCAGCGCCGTGTCGAGTGACTCCAACTCGAACATCTTGTCATCACCGAGTATTACGGTGATGGATAATGAAGAAGCCTCCTTCATCGTGGGCGAAGAGGTGCCTGTTTTGACAGGTTCGAGCGCGGGCGCAAATAACGATAATCCTTTCCAAACCGTAGAACGCAAAGAGGTCGGTATCAAGCTGAAAGTGGTACCACAAATCAACGAAGGCGACTCAGTTCAACTGAAAATTGAACAGGAGGTATCCAACGTATTAGGAGCGAATGGTGCCGTCGATGTCCGTTTTGCAAAGCGTCAATTAAACACATCGGTCATCATTCAAGACGGTCAAATGTTAGTGCTGGGGGGGTTGATTGATGAGCGCGCAGTCGAAAGTGAATCCAAAGTCCCACTATTAGGCGATATACCGGTTTTAGGCTATTTGTTCAAATCGACCAGTACCCAAGTTGAGAAGAAAAACCTGATGGTATTTATTAAGCCGACCATCATTCGTGATGGGATGACGGCCGATGGCATCACTCAGCGTAAGTACAACTACATTCGTGCTGAGCAGCTCTATAACGCTGATCGCGGTTTGAAGTTGATGGCGAACGATAATATCCCTGTGCTGCCCAAGTTTGGTGATGAGCGCACCCATTCTGCGGAAGTACAAGCCTTCATCGAACAAATGGAAAAACAGCAATGACCGAAGTTTTGTCGCAACCTCACTACCGTCGCTTACCGTTTAGCTTTGCCAATCGTTTTAAATTGGTATTAGAGCTGGTAGAAGACAACGAGCTGCCGACGTTATTTTATGTCGCACCGCTGGCTATCGAATCATTAGTCGAAGTGAAACGAGTCGTGAAACAGCCGCTCAACTTGGTTGAAATTTCACTGGACGAATTTGAAAGTAAGTTGACCCAAGCTTACCAACGAGACTCGTCAGAAGCGCGACAATTAATGGAAGATATCGGTGCTGACAGTGATGATTTCTTCTCATTAGCCGAAGAGCTGCCGCAAAATGAAGATTTGTTAGAGTCAGAAAACGATGCGCCCATCATCAAATTGATCAACGCCATGCTTGGCGAAGCGATCAAAGAGGGCGCGTCGGATGTTCACATTGAAACCTTTGAGAAAATCTTGTCGATTCGTTTTCGTGTCGATGGGGTACTGCGTGAAGTGTTAGCGCCGAGTCGTAAATTAGCGCCGTTGCTGGTTTCACGCGTCAAAGTAATGGCTAAGCTTGATATCGCTGAAAAACGTGTACCGCAAGATGGACGCATTTCATTACGCATTGGCGGTCGAGCGGTTGATGTTCGCGTGTCCACCATGCCTTCGTCTCACGGTGAGCGTGTGGTGATGCGTTTGCTAGATAAAAACGCCACGCGCTTAGATCTGCACAGTCTAGGAATGACGGCCGCCAACCACGAAAGCTTCCGTCAATTAATCAAACGACCGCATGGCATTATTTTGGTGACGGGCCCAACCGGTTCAGGAAAATCCACCACCTTGTACGCTGGCCTGCAAGAACTCAACAGCAACGAGCGTAATATTTTAACCGTGGAAGACCCGATTGAGTTCGATATTGATGGTATCGGTCAAACTCAAGTCAATCCTAAAGTGGACATGACTTTTGCACGAGGATTACGTGCTATTTTGCGTCAAGACCCGGATGTGGTCATGGTTGGGGAAATTCGTGATTTAGAAACCGCGCAGATTGCGGTGCAAGCGTCTTTAACCGGACACTTGGTGATGTCGACTTTGCATACCAATACCGCCATCGGTGCGATAACACGTTTGCGCGATATGGGAATCGAACCCTTTTTGATCTCATCATCGCTGCTTGGCGTATTGGCACAACGCTTAGTGCGTACCTTATGTCCCGATTGCAAAGAGGCCTACCAAGCCGACAATGAGCAGAAAAAACTGTTCAATTGTAAGAAAAAAGAGTCGCTGACACTGTATCGTCCGAAGGGCTGTGACAAATGCAATCACAAAGGGTATCGAGGCCGAACGGGTATACATGAATTGTTGCTGATTGATGATGAGGTACAAGCCTTAATTCATAGCGAAGCCGGAGAGCAAGCAATTGAAAAAGCGGTGCGGGCGAAAACACCGAGCATTCGTGATGACGGGCTTGATAAAGTGCTGAAAGGCATTACCTCACTTGAAGAAGTGATGCGAGTGACGAAGGAAGCATAATGGCGGCATTTGAATATAAAGCGCTCGACGCCAAAGGCAAACAAAAAAAGGGTGTTATTGAGGGGGACCATGCTCGGCAGGTTCGCCAGCGCTTAAAAGAGCAAGGGCTTATACCGATTGAACTCATTGAGACGCAAGCGAAAGCGGCTCAGCGTGAGCAATCGCCTTTGAGTTTTAAGCGCGGTATCAGTACACCGGATTTAGCGCTCATTACTCGCCAGTTATCCACTTTAGTGCAGTCAGGCATGCCATTGGAAGAGTGTTTGAAAGCCGTATCTGAACAATCGGAAAAGCCGCGTATTCGCACCATGTTGGCCGCTGTACGTTCCAAAGTGACTGAGGGTTATACCTTGTCAGACAGCTTAGGTGATTATCCACACATCTTTGATGACCTGTTTCGTTCGATGGTTGAAGCGGGCGAAAAATCAGGTCATTTGGATTCGGTGCTTGAGCGTTTAGCGGACTATGCTGAGAATCGCCAAAAAATGCGTTCCAAGTTACAACAAGCGATGATTTATCCAGTGGTGTTGGTGGTGTTCGCGGTGTGTATTGTGGCTTTTTTGCTGGCGGCTGTGGTGCCTAAAATCGTCGGACAATTTGTCCAAATGGGGCAAGAATTACCGAAGTCGACTCAATTTTTACTCTCCTCAAGTGATTTTATCCAGCATTGGGGTGTCCAATTGCTGGTGCTATTGGTGATCTTGATTTATCTCGTCCGATGGTTGCTAAGCAAGCCGAACTTGCGGTTGAAGTGGGATAAAAAAATCATCGGCATGCCGTTGATTGGCAAAATCACTCGCGGTCTCAATACTGCGCGTTTTGCGCGAACTTTGTCTATTTGTACCTCCAGTGCGATTCCTATTTTGGATGGGATGCGTGTAGCGGTGGATGTGATGTCCAATAAATACGTTAAGCAACAAGTGTTGTTGGCGGCTGACAATGTTCGCGAAGGGTCGAGCTTGCGTAAAGCGCTTGAGCAAACCAAGTTATTTCCACCGATGATGCTGCATATGATCGCCAGTGGAGAACAAAGTGGTGAGCTCGAAAGTATGCTGACGCGCTCGGCCGATAACCAAGACGCGAGTTTTGAATCGACGGTCAACATCGCATTAGGTATTTTTACCCCGGCATTGATTGCATTAATGGCTGGGTTGGTACTGTTTATCGTGATGGCGACCTTGATGCCGATTTTAGAAATGAATAATTTAATGAGTCGTTGATCATGACTGAATTCTGCAATGATAACGACCAAACTATGTTGGAGGTTGGAATGAGAACAAAAACAAATAAACAGTCGGGCTTTACTTTGCTTGAAGTGATGGTGGTTGTGGTTATTTTGGGTATTTTGGCGAGTTTTGTGGTGCCTAATTTGCTCGGTAATAAAGAAAAAGCTGACCAACAAAAAGCGATTACCGATATTGTCGCACTCGAAAATGCGTTGGATATGTATAAATTAGACAACAGCGTGTACCCAACGACAGATCAAGGCTTAGAAGCGCTAGTGACCAAGCCGTCGAATCCTGAGCCACGCAACTACCGCGATAACGGTTATATTCGCCGTTTGCCAAATGATCCTTGGGGCAACCCTTATCAATACTTAAGCCCTGGTGATAACGGTACGATTGATATCTTCACGCTAGGTGCTGATGGTCAAGAAGGTGGCGAAGGCGCCAGTGCCGACATAGGCAACTGGAACATGCAAGATTTCCAATAAGAGAGAGGGCGGCCTTAGCCGCCCCATTTATCTGATGCTATCTCAACGCGGTTTTACCCTACTCGAAATACTGCTGGTGCTCGTGCTGCTCTCGCTCAGTGCTGTGGCCGTTATATCGACGCTACCTAGCACGAACAACGATGATGCGAAACAGTACGCGATGAGCCTTTATCAGCGTCTACAACTGAGTAATGAAGAAGCCATTCTCAGTGGCAAAGATTTTGGTTTGCGGGTCGATGAAAAAAAATCGCATCTGGTTTTCCTATCGATGGAGGATAAGGGATGGCAGCCGCTAGAGAGCAAGAAAATGGCTTCACAGCTCCAACTGCCTGAGGGGTTATCTCTCCAGTTTGAGCTGGGAGGAAGTGCATGGAAAAACGATGATCGACTCTTCAAACCGGGCAGTCTGTTTGATGATGATAAGTTTGCTGATGAAAACGAACAGAAAAAGCAGCTACCACCACAAGTGTTTATTTTATCGAGTGGTGAGCTGACCCCTTTTGTCCTGAGCATCCATCTTAATCAGCAAGATGCAGAGCAAGGCTGGCGAGTGGTAGTGAAAGAAAACGGGGAAATCACGCTGTTCGCTCCGGGAGATGCGATCGATGGGTAAACAAAAAGCGATGACGCTGTTAGAAGTCTTGGTGGCGCTGGCTATTTTTGCCACCGCTTCCATCAGTGTGATCCGTTCGGTCAGCCAACACATCAATACCGTGAGTTATTTGGAAGAAAAAGCGTTTGCCGCCATGGTGGTCGATAACCAGATGGCGCAAGTGATGCTTACTCCTCAAAACGTACAAGCGAAAAATGGCAGTGAGGTATTGGCGGGCCGAACCTGGTATTGGAAAGTCACTTTAGTACCCACTGCGGATAATTTATTGAAAGCTTTTGATGTCAGCGTGGCTAGTGAAAAAGAAGGATCACCTTTGGTGACAGTGAGAAGTTATGTCGCCAAATAAACAAAACAAAGGCTTTACCCTGATTGAAGTGCTGGTGGCGATTGCGATTTTCGCTAGTTTGAGCGTTGGTGCTTACCAAGTATTGAACCAAGTCCAGCGCAGTAATGAGATTTCAGCCCAACGTAGCCAACGTTTGAACGAATTGCAGCGCGCCATGGTGTTAATGGATGGCGATTTTCGGCAGATGGCAACGCGTCAATTTCGCACCAATGGTGAAGAGCCAAGTCAACAGATGCTGATTTGGAAAGAGTACTTGCTCGACTCCGATCAAAAAGGAGTGCTGTTTGCACGATTAGGTTGGCATAACCCACAGCAGCAATTTCCACGCGGGGAAGTCACTAAGGTCGGCTACCGAATTAAAGAGGGCGTGTTAGAGCGTATATGGTGGCGTTATCCTGATACTCCTGCAGGGCAAGAAGGGATCATCACGCCATTGTTACATGATGTTGAGTCACTATCGCTGCGCTTTTATAACCAAGATAAATGGAGTGAAGAGTGGACTGATGCCTTGAAAATCCCACAGGCGGTGGCCGTGAAATTGGCGCTGAAAGATTATGGCGAGATTGAGCGTATCTACCTTACTGCTGGTGGTGGCATCAATTCGACCAACAAAGAGGCTGATAATAATGGCGCACCCTAATCGAGCCCAACGCGGTGTGGCGTTAATCGTTATCTTGCTGTTGTTGGCGATTATGGTGTCGATTGCCGCAACCATGTCTGAACGTTTATTCACACAGTTTCAAAGAGCGAATAATCAAATTAGTTACCAGCAAGCCTATTGGTATAGTGTGGGTAGTGAAGCTTTAGCCAAAGTCGCTATCGAGCAGAGCTACAAAGACAACGAAACGATTAACTTAAGTCAACCTTGGGCGATGAAAGAGCAAACGTATCCATTGGATTACGGCACTTTGAAAGGGCGCATCCTTGATAAACAGGCTTGTTTTAACCTGAATGTACTCTCGAGAGCCAGACCTGCGGCAGGGAGTGTCGAAAAACCCTATTTAGTGCAAGTGTTGCAACGGTTATTGGAAGAGCTTGAGGTCGACAGCTATCAAGCCGAAGTGATTGCCGATTCGGCTTGGGAGTATATTGATGGCGATTCAGATGTGCAGTCCTCTTATGGCGTAGAAGACAGCCAGTATGAATCAATGTCTCCTGCTTATCTGGCGGCGAATAGTTTACTTGCGGATAACAGTGAGTTGCGCGCGGTTCAGCAGGTGAGCGGTGATGTAATGAATAAAATAGCGCCTTATATCTGCACTCTCCCCACTGATGATTGGCGTTTGAATATCAATACCTTGGAACCCGATCATGCCAAGTTATTGGTGGCGATGTTCAGCCCGCACTTAAGTGAAGGGGATGCAAAAAACTTACTCGAGAGCCGACCATTTGATGGTTGGGCTTCGGTAGACAATTTTCTCGCAGAGGCCGCATTGGCTGCTGTGGAGAGCAAAGTGAAAGAAGAAGCGAAACAGTACCTAGCTGTCGATAGTGCTTATTTTGAACTGGATGCTCAAATCTTGGTTGATGACTCGCGAGTTCGTATTCGCAGTTTATTGTTTAGTGATAATAGAGAAACCGCAACGGTCATACGCCGTCGCTTTGGAGGGATCAGTGAGCGAGTTTCTGACCGTTCGGCTGAGTAGTCAACAAGACGCTGAAATACCTTGGCTGGTGTGGTCAACACAGCAGCAAGAAGTGATTGCCAGCGGTGAAATATCCGGATGGGAGCAGCTATCTCAGCTCTCTAGCTATGCGGCTGAACGCGCCACGATTGTGCTGCTCGCTGCCAGTGATTTAGTTCTCACTGAGGTCGCGATTCCATCAGGGGCGGCTCGTCGCTTAGAGTCAATGTTACCTTATCTAATCGAAGATGAGATCGCACAAGATGTGGATGATCTGCATTTTTCAATTTTGCATAAAACCGCTTCCACTGCTTACGTTGTCGGGGTGGATCGTGCTTGGTTGCGTACCCTCTTAGATGAGCTCAAAGCCGCGGGTTTTGACGTGAAAAAGGTATTACCGGATGTGTTGGCTATCCCTGCATCAGAGGGGTTGTCGGCACTGCAGATCGGCCAAGAATGGTTAATCCGTAAAGGTGAGTATTTAGGGGTGAGCATTGAACCGCAGTGGTTAACGCTGTTTAGTGCGTCAGAGTGGGTCAAGCAAGAGGGGCACTATTTACCGCTAGAGGCGTATACCCAGCTCCCTGAGCTGACACTGGCTGAAGAACAACATTGGCAACAAGCCGAGCCTCATTTAGTCATGGCGCTGCTGACTCAGCAAGCGATAGCGAGCAAAGTGACTTTACTGACGGGAAGTTTTAAAACCAAGTCCTCGTTTTTGAAGCATTGGCAAGTATGGCAAAAATGCGCATTAGCGGCCGCGGTGTTGATTGTAATTTCAACCAGCCACCATCTTTTGCAAGCTGGGCACTACGAAGCGCAAGCCGATGCTTATCGAGCGGAGAGTGAACGTGTTTTTCGCGCGGTTTTCCCTGATAAACAGAAAATACCCACCATCAGTTACCTGAAAAGACTGATGAATGATGAAGCGGCTCGGCTCTCTGGCGGCGAAGCCAATGGTTCGATGTTGGAGTGGTTGTCGAAGTTGCCCAGCAGTGTCGGCAGCGTACCGAACATGCAGTTGCAAAGTGTTAAATATGATGGCAATCGGGGTGAAATTCGCCTTGAAGTTCAAAGTAATGATTTTGAAAGCTTTGAACAAGCGCGCCTTAAATTGGAAAAACAGTTTGTGGTTGAGCAAGGGCAGTTAAACCGCTCGGGTTCTGTAGTCAATGGTACCTTCATACTGAAAAGCCAGTGAGGTGAGTGACATGAAAAATAGCCTGAGAGCACTTCAACAACGATGGGCGGCCTTTTCCCCTCGTGAACAGAAATTACTGTTAGGTGGTGTATCGTTGTGTGTGGTTGCGATCATTTATTGGGGCATTTTAGCGCCACTTAATCAGAAAACCGAGCTTGCGCAAGCCCGGATTATCAGTGAAAGACAATTGCTTAATTGGGTGACGGATAAGGCTGATGCCATTACTCAATTGCGCGCACAAGGTGGTGGGGTGGCAACGACGCAACCGCTCAATCAAGTCATCTCATCAAGTGTGCAGCGTTTTCAAATTGAGCTTATTCGTATTCAACCGCGTGATGAAATGATGCAGGTTTGGATACAACCACTTCCTTTCTCTAAATTGGTGGATTGGCTTGCTTTTCTAAAAGAGCAGCAAGGTGTCGATGTCGAGTTTATGGACATCAACCGTGCTCAGCAAAGCGGCGTTGTCGAAGTAAAACGCTTACAACTGAAGCGAGGTGGTGAGTGAAAAAGAAATTGCTCTATAGCGGGTTCCTTGTAATGGTTTTTCTCATCAGTGTGGTCGCGCATATCCCGGCCTCCTTGGTGATGAATCAACTCTCCTCTTCCGAAGTCATGCGTGTCACTGGTGTTGACGGTACGGTGTGGTCTGGTAGTGCTCAACAACTGTTTTGGCAAGGGCAAAATGTCGGCGATCTCAACTGGGACATCCAAGTATTGCAACTGTTGATGGCCAAGTTTGAAGTGGCGGTACGCTTTGGACGCGGTAGTGATATGGGAGTTCGTGGCAAAGGCAATCTTGGTCTGGGGTTTTCTGGCCCTTATGCAGACAAGGTTGTGGTTTCTGTCGCGGCTAATAAATTGGCGACGCTGTTTCCACTGCCTGTGCCAGTGACTTTTCAGGGGCAAGTCGAATTGTCCTTGAATCATTACCGCTATGATAGTCCGTGGTGTGAATCTGCCGAAGGCTCACTTGCGTGGACCCATGGCCGAGTTGACTCACCTTTAGGAGAGCTCTCGCTTGGTCCGGTAGTCGCAGATCTGCAATGTCAAAGCAATCAGATGACATTGAACGGCCAGCAAAACAGTGATCAAATGAGCAGTGAGTTTGCCCTGCAGCTGCAACCAGACATGAGTTACAGTGCGAAAGTATGGTTTAAACCTGAAGCGCAATTCCCACCCGAAATGGCGGATCAATTACAGTGGATTGGAGCGCCAGACAACCAAGGTAAATATCAGTTTAATTATCAAGGCCAGCTTTGATTGGTTTTTTTAACCGTAATCATTTCATACCCCCAATAAAAGTGCTGAGTCTATTGATCAGCATTTTTATTGGTAATGGCCGTTATGGTTTGACTTGTAAAATGGTATTCCAAGGCAAATCAGCATCCCCTAACACAATAAAGTTGGGGTTTTCTAACGTTTCACGCTCATTGTAGGACAGCGGTTGCAGTTGCGTGTTGAGGATGCGTCCGCCCGCCTCTTCTACGATGCATTGCGTGGCGGCGGTATCCCATTCACCGGTTGGGCCGAGGCGCAAATAGCAGTCGACAGCACCTTCTGCGACTAAACACGCTTTCAGCGCTGCCGAGCCCAGCGGTACTAACTCATAATTCCATGCGCTGCTCATACAACTTGTAATACGGTTAATATCTTGGCGGCGACTGATCGCAATCGCGATGGATTGCCCAACGGTTTCGTGCTTGTGTGTTTCAATACGCAAGCTTTCAGACATGTCGGGGATCTTCCATGCGCCTTTGCCTGCGTAGGCGTAGTAGGTCACGCCAGAAACTGGCCCATAGACGACGCCCATCACTGGTTGGTTTTCTTCGATCAGTGCGATAATGGTGGCAAAGTCACCACTGCGCGCAATAAACTCTTGCGTACCATCAAGTGGGTCAACCAACCAGTATCGCTGCCATTGGCTGCGTTTTTCTAGGCTAATGTCCGCCGCCTCTTCCGACAAAACAGGAATATCTGGCGTGAGTTCACTCAGTCGTTCGCAGATCAGTTTATGCGCAGCAAGATCGGCACTGGTGACTGGGGTGTGGTCACTTTTGGTGAACGCTTCGTAGTTTTTCTTTTCGTAGATATCGAGAATCAATTGCCCAGCAGAGCGAGCGATTTCAATTACGTCAGGCAGTAAGTAAGATAAATTATTGGCTGTTGGCATCATCAATCCTATAGCTCTACTTTGTTATTTTAGGCTGCGCAGAGCAAGCAGTAGTGCGGTAATGCTTCGGGCTTCACAGAAATCGAGGTGAGTCAGTAGCTCTTCTGCTTGGGCCAGAGGCCAGCGAATGACCTCTAAAGGTTCGGGTTCATCGCCTTCCATTACTTCTGAGTATAGATCTTGTGCTAAGAAGAGTGTCATTTTGCTCGAAAAGTAAGAGGGGGCAAGTACCACCTCTTTTAAGGGGGTTAAGGTGCTTGCGCCAAAACCAATTTCTTCTTTGAGTTCACGATTTGCTGCTTGTTGCGGGCTTTCTCCTTGGTCAATCAAACCCTTAGGGAATCCGAGCTCATAGCGTTCAGTGCCAGCGGCATACTCTCGAACCAGCAGTAAATCTCCTTGTGCCGTTACTGGCACCATCATAACTGCATGCCGGCCGCTCGGTTTCATTCGTTCATAGGTCCGCTGTTCGCCGTTAGAAAAGCGTAAATCTAATGATTCGATGGTAAACAGGGTCGATTGAGCTGCCGTTCTTTGGGCTAAAATTTCGGGCAGTTTTCTGGTTGGCATACACTAATTCCCGTAAGGCAAATGACTTTTCTAACTATATGAGAAAATGACCTTAATTGAAAAGGACTTGAGCGCGGCAAATGATTTTAAGTATAAAAAAGCCGAGAATCTCATCTCGGCTTCGTTTTTCTGTAATCCACGTATCTAGCGAGTCACTAGTAGTAAGAGTGCTCACCACGATCGTGTTCAGTAGCATCGCGCACCGCGGTTAATTCGCCTTCAAATTGTTGAAGCAGTTCTTTTTCAATGCCTTCTTTGAGGGTGACATCGACCATTGAACAACCGTTACAGCCGCCACCAAAGGCGACAATCGCAATACCATCTTCGGTGATTTCAACCAAGCTGACATGGCCACCATGGCCAGCTAACTGCGGGTTGACTTGAGTTTGAATCGCATATTCCACACGTTCAATCAGGCTTGCGTCATCAGACACTTTACGCATCTTTGCATTCGGAGCTTTAAGTGTCAGTTGTGAACCCATTTTATCAGTGACGAAATCGATCTCTGCGTCTTCTAAAAACGGCAAGCTCAGTTCATCGACATACGCAGAAAAACCTTCAAAGGCAATTTCAGTATCAGTCGCTTCCACTGCCTCTGGTGGGCAGTAAGAGACGCCACACTCTGCATTTTGAGTGCCTGGATTGACTACAAAAACTCGGATGTTAGTACCATCAGGCTGTTGCCCAAGCAACTTGCCGAAATGGGTTTGGGCTGTTTCGGTAATAATAATAGAATTTGACACGACGAATACCTGAGTAAATTTATAGGTTATTACTTGCCATTCTACTCCTGAAACACGGCGGATCCAGTCCTTTTTACGCGCTAAATAAAACCGTGTTGGTTAATCTTTAGGTTCAGGAGTGCGGCATATGCAGTAAATATCAATCCTTTCGACACCGACTTCAAGCAGTAATTGACAGATTTGCTGCACGGTGCTGCCCGTGGTTACTACATCATCAACAAGTGCAATGTGCTTGTGCGTGGGAAGGTGCCGTAGTGTGAATGCATGTTTGAGATTTTGTTTGCGCTGTAATTTAGAAAGCCCTTGCTGCTGGGGTGTTGCGCGATTGCGTTTGATCAACTGGTTATCGCAGCTAGCCCCCAGTTGTTGACTTAATTGAGAGGCAAGTAGTGCACTTTGATTGAAGCCGCGTTTTAAGCGCCGTTGCCAGTGCAGCGGAACGCTGGTGATGAGCGGGGCGGGAGTGTCGATACGTGGCGTCAGTAAGGCACTCAAATGGCGAGATTGCCAAAATTGACCTTCATATTTGAGTTGATGAATGGTGTGACTGAGCGGAAAAATATAGTCGCCGACACAGTATAGGCGTTGCCAAGGCGGAGGATTCGCTAAACATTGCCCACATTGAGGCACGGTAATAAGCGTTGGCAGGCCGCACTGTTGGCAGCGAGGTTGCGGTGAAAAATAGGTTAGGCAGGTCTTACACCAAGCCCCAGTTTGGTGAGTTTCAATCGGTAAACGACACAGTAGACACTGACGGCTTACCAAGCGAGTGATGGTTTTTTGAACCCAATGCGATAACATAACCCAACCAAAGCTGTGAAACGAAGTATGGTTATACTCTTGCAACTTGAATCAGTCTTTGTGTTGACCGTGATTTCAAGTCAGTGAGTGTATGATCGGTATTTTTTCAGCGAAGAAGTGTGAATTTAGTGGGGGAATTTGTGAGCATGGCCACAGCGTTATATTGGCAAGCCTCAGGCGAGGGCGATGATCTTGTCTTGGTGCACGGTTGGGGGATGAATGGTGCAGTATGGCAGCAAGCGGTCGATGTGCTTAAAGGACATTTTCGTGTGCACGTGGTTGATTTGCCTGGTTATGGTCACAGCGCTGCTAGCCACGCCGCTGATCTAGAAGAGATCGCGCAAGCGCTAATCATGCAAGCACCTAAACAAGCCATTTGGGTCGGTTGGTCTTTGGGTGGGTTAGTGGCGACTCATATGGCACTGCATCACCCAAGTTATGTGAGCAAATTGGTCACTGTGGCGAGTTCTCCCAAATTTGCGGCACAGAAACCGTGGCGTGGCATTCTTCCTCAAGTGCTCAGTGCCTTTACTGAACAGTTAATGGACGATTTTCAGGCTACTGTTGAGCGCTTTATGGCACTGCAAGCGATGGGCAGCCCTCAGGCAAAGCAAGATGTGAAATACCTAAAACAAGCGGTGTTATCACGGCCCGCGCCGAACCCACAATCCTTGTTAGCGGGTTTGGTCATGTTGGCGGAGGTGGATTTGCGCCAGCCGTTGACAGCACTCTCGATTCCCATGCTTCGTCTATATGGTCGGCTTGATGGTTTGGTGCCGGTTAAGGTGGCGCAAGAGTTGCAAAAAACCTTGCCCAATAGCGAGCAGTACATTTTTGGCAATTCCTCCCACGCACCGTTCATCACTGAACTGGACGATTTTTGCCAGCAGCTCATCGCCTTTGCAGGTTAAGGCATTGATACCCATGCAATGTTTTTCTATTTAAAGCTACAGCTGTGTTGGCTCACCTCAATCACATCGTTGATCTCTCTCATGGGGATTCGCCCGCTTGCTGTCTCTATCTGCGGCGTCTTGAAACGTCAAGTCGTTGGGTGAAAATGTTAAATTAAAAATAAATTTGCTAAAAGTTTGAGCAATCTGGTCGATATAAAGTCTAACCCAGTAGTGCTGAGCGAAAGCAGGTCTATCGGGGCGGGCGATACTGAGGAGGTTTCGGCTATGATGGTGTCACCAACGAACGTAAGTGTGCCACTTATCGCCCCATCGGTTAATGTGCAAACGGAACAGGCCGCGCGTGACAATCGGATCCGCGCCCCTGTGATGCCAACCGTCGAACTGGCTAAAACCAACGCTGAGCGTAAGGTAAAGGCGGATGATAAAAGACGAAAACAGTCGTCATGGGACCCTTCAGAGCATCCAAGCTATGAGGTTGGCACCGAATACGAAACATCGACTTCTTATCAAGAGGAGCAGAAAAGCGAGCTCGAAAGGCTGTTTGACTTGCTCGCTCTCGCCACCTACAGCAAGGATCAAGGTAAAAGCTATACGATGCGGTTTAGGTTACCTAAACACATTATTGATGCTGCGATAACCGAAGGCAAAATGGCGCGCCGGCGAACTGTAATTAAGTACTATTATGGTCACGCGGTTGCCCCCAATACGCCTTCTGAAGTGATTGCGGTGTTGTAGGTCGATGAATGCGACTTATCGCGATAAATAAAATCCCCACTTAGGCGTTGGCCGCAGTGGGGATTTGTGTTTTTTGCGGCTCTGGTATGAGCGACGCGGTTAGGTGCTTTTCACTGTGATTCGTTTATCCAGTAAGCTACGCATCGCCGCTATTTTTTCGCTTTAGCAAAGGCGGCAGCGAAAGCTCCACCCATTGCCGCGTTTTGTTGTGGCTCTTCACGACGGCGTTGCGGTTGGCCACTATTTTGATGCGAACGCGTGTTGCTACTTGTTGCGCCAGAGCGTTGGCTGCGGTTATCTTGACCCGGCTCATCGTTTAAGCGCATCGAGAGTGCAATGCGTTTTCGCTGCACATCGACTTCCATTACTTTGACTTTGACGATGTCGCCCGCTTTCACCACTTCACGCGGGTCGGCAATGAAACGATCAGTCAACGCAGAGATATGCACTAAGCCATCTTGGTGAACGCCAATATCAACAAAAGCACCAAAGTTGGCCACATTCGATACCACGCCTTCCAAAATCATCCCAATTTCCAGATCTTTCATTTCAGTCACGCCGTCAGCAAAGGTCGCGGTCTTAAACTCAGGGCGTGGATCGCGGCCCGGTTTATCGAGCTCTTTGATGATGTCAGTGACAGTCGGCAGGCCGAAATGCTCGTCGGTATAATCGACGGCGTGTAAATTGCGCAAAAACTCACTATTGCCGATCAGTGCTTTGATCTCTTTGCTATTTTTTTCGGCGATGGCTTTCACCACTGGATAAGCTTCTGGGTGAACCGAAGAGGCATCGAGTGGATTTTTACCATCCATAATGCGTAAGAAGCCCGCACATTGCTCAAATGCTTTTGGCCCTAAGCGCGCGACTTTTTTCAGTGTAGCGCGTGAGGCGAAGCGTCCATTTTCATCCCGATAATCAACGATGTTTTGCGCCAGTGCGTTAGACAAGCCAGCCACGCGTGTTAACAGCGCGGCAGAGGCAGTATTCACATCCACGCCTACCGCGTTGACGCAGTCTTCAACAATCGCATCTAAGCGTTTGGCGAGCATCGACTGGCTGACATCGTGTTGGTATTGGCCCACACCGATCGATTTCGGATCGATTTTCACCAGCTCGGCAAGTGGGTCTTGCAGGCGGCGAGCTATCGACACCGCGCCGCGTAGCGACACATCCATATTGGGGAACTCTTTGGCCGCCAACTCAGAGGCTGAGTAGACCGAGGCCCCTGCTTCGCTAACAATGATTTTCTGCACTTTCAGGTTGCCGCGCTTAATGACATCGGCGACAAAAGTATCGGTTTCGCGCGATGCGGTACCGTTGCCAATCGCAATCAAATCGACGTTAAATTGGCGTACCAACTGCTCAACAATTTTCGCTGATTTGTCATGTTGGTTATGCGGTTGATGCGGATAAATCGTCTCGGTCGCCAGTACTTTACCCGTGGCGTCCACTACCGCAATTTTCGAACCCGTTCGCAAACCAGGATCTAAGCCGAGAGTGGCGCGTGGACCAGCCGGTGCGGCCATCAACAAATCTTTTAAGTTGGTGGCAAACACTTCAATCGCTTCGATTTCGGCACGCTCTTTCATTGCGCCCATCAGTTCGGTTTCCATGTGCATTGACACTTTAATGCGCCACGCCCAACTGATCACTTGTTTGCGCCACCCATCGGCAGGGGCGCTGCTTAAGTGAATGCCATAGTGTTGTGCAATCAGCGTTTCGCAATACGATTGGCGCACGCCCTCTTCTTGCTCTGGGTCGGCATTCATGCTCAAGCTTAAAAAGCCTTCATTGCGGCCGCGAAGCATGGCCAATGCGCGGTGTGAAGGCACTTTACTGAGCGTTTCATTATGCGCGAAGTAATCTTTAAATTTCTCCCCTGCTTGCTCTTTGCCTTCGACCACGCGAGAGACCAATTCGGCACTGCGCGTCAAATGGCGGCGCACTTTGTCCAGCAGGTTGGCATCTTCAGCAATGCGTTCCATGATAATGGCGCGTGCACCGTCCAGTGCTGCTTTGATATCACTGATCCCTTTCTCGGTGTTCACATAGTGTGCGGCCTCGGTTTCAGGGTCGGTTTGCGCTTCATTCCACAGCTTGTCTGCCAGGGGTTCAAGCCCTGCTTCAATCGCAATTTGACCTTTAGTACGACGCTTAGGTTTGTAGGGCAAATAGAGATCTTCAAGGCGAGTTTTACTATCTGCTTGGTTGATCTCTTGTGCTAGCTCAGCGCTGAGCTTGCCTTGTTCTTGAATCGATTTCAGAATGGTTTGGCGGCGATCATCGAGTTCGCGCAGATAGGATAAACGGCTGTCTAAGGTACGCAGTTGGGTGTCGTCTAGCCCACCCGTGACCTCTTTACGGTAACGGGCGATAAAAGGAACGGTGTTTCCGTCATCAATAAGTGTGACAGTCGCTGTCACTTGCTCAAGACGCACATTTAGCTCTTGTGCGATCAATTTGCAGATAGCTTGGCTCATCCGTGGTTTCTCTTTTGTAGTTCAGTAGCACCACCACTCAGGGTGGTTTGAATAGGGTAACTATTGGGGCACGTTAGACTTATTTCTAGTCTAACGGCGCGCTGTTATGAGATTAGTGAGATAACCTTCTACCCGATTGTGCCAAAGAGGTCACGTAACGCGTGTGATTTTGATGTCATTTTTCAGCGTTGGCAGCGCTAAAACCGAAGATGAGTTTGGTGGCTAAAGATAAGCTCAGTCAGTTGGTGCCGAGCGAAAATGACAGTATAGTAGCAAGCCATCGTGATGAATGTATAACCCGCGGCTACCTTGAATGTGCGGCAGTGTGTAATGGGAAAAGATCTTGAAGACCAAACTGATTACCCGTGAGGGCTACAATAAATTAAAGGCAGAGCATGACCATCTTTGGCATGAAAAACGGCCAGAAATTACCAAAATAGTCACTTGGGCTGCTGGCCTCGGGGATCGCTCTGAAAACGCAGACTACACCTTTAATAAGCGTTTACTGCGCCAAATTGATCGCCGAATTCGTTTTTTGAGAAAATTTTTACCGGAAGTGACGATAGTTGATTATTCGCCTCAACAAGAGGGGAAAGTGTTTTTCGGAGCTTGGGTGGAAATTGAAAATGAAGCGGGTGATGTAAAGCGCTTTCGCATTGTGGGCCCAGAAGAGATTTACGGTGACGCGAAAGATTACATCTCCATCGATTCACCGATGGCGCGTGCTCTGCTGAAAAAAGAGGTTGATGACGAGGTGCAAGTGCCCACGCCCACCGGTATCAAAGAGTGGTTTATTAACTCGATTGAGTATGAAAAAGGGCAGTGAACGGAGTATTCGGTTATCCAAAATATTCCTCGGTCGCTCATTTTTCTCACCTCACTTGCTTCGCAACGCCTCTAACGGCTTTTTCAACACGGCGGGTAGCGAGTAGAGCAGCAGTAGCCGTAGGGCGTGGTTGATCATCACAAACGCGGGTTCCATGCCCAGCAGTAGGGCGACGGCGGTCATCGCTTCTACACTGCCGGGGACCCAAGCTAGAAGTAATACCACCCAAGATTTATCCAGCAGTAACGCAAACAAGCCAGACACGGTGACGGCGACCAGCAGACCAATCAGTGTAACCATCACACCCGCGCGCGAATAAGCCATGGCTTCGCGCAATGTGGTATCGGCAAGGCGTGCGCCAATCAAAATGCCCAACAGTGCGGTGGCGAATACCACCATCCATGTTGGAAGTTGTAGCGCAATGCCTGTCGAAAAACTATTGAAACTGGCCGTGACCAGCAGTGCCGCCAACATATAGGGCGCGGGAATGCCGAGCAAGGTCGAGCCTTTGCCCAGCAGTAGACTAAACAGCGCAAGCGCAAAGAAAATCAACCACGCGTAAATCGTTAAACTGCTCTCAACGGGGGCAGCGTCGGGCGTGCTATTGGAGATAAAAAGGGCCAGTAAAGTGAGGATCATCAAGCGTACCGAGTGCGAATAAACCACTTTGGTTGAAGGAGTCTGGCTTGATTCGCTGATCACCAAAATCGCTGCCATCGCGCCCGGTACCGCACCGAGTAGAGATTCAAACGGTGACCAACCTTCTCTTTTGCGGAGCCAAAGAAAGCTGCTGGCGATCTGCAAGCTTAAGCAGCAAACCAAACCGATAATCACCGGTAGGGTTAAGGTTTCGCCCAATTGACTTAAACTGATGGTCGCCCCAACGCTGATGCCGAGCACAATTTGCACCGTCAACAATAACCCGTTAGGAACGCGAATGGATAAGAGGTGTTTTTTATGCAGCACAATGACTAAAGCTGCGGCAATAAACATTTCAGAAAGCGGAATGGCGAGCAGGCTTCCCACACTTGCCGCAACAGCTGCGATCACCACAATGTGAATAAACAGAGTAAAAGAAGCTCTTTCGAACATTATGCCTTTCCTTAATAAATTGTGCAGCGTAAATGCCATCGTTCCTCTAGCACTTCACGTTGCAGTGCTTGCGTTTGGCTTTCTCCCGTATCGATATGACCGTCGGGGATGATGATTTAGGCCATCGCAGGGTTTAAACGTGTCCAGCTTACTAACAATAATGCAGCGAATGCCAACCACACCAAAGTGGCACATACCAGTGTACTGGTGAGAGGTAGCCAATAACTGAAGTAGTATACTGCCAACAGGTATGCCGCATACGGGATAAGCGAGTAAAGGCCAAACAACGCGGTGGTGCGCAGGTCTTCCATCGTGCGTTCGGTGCCGACAATGTAATGCGCAATCAGAGCGAAGGTAGGAAACAGCGGTACAAGACCAGCAATAAAAAAGCTTTTGCTTTTGGAGAGCAGGGCGATGATCAACACGGCAAGCGCACCAAGCAGGCACTTGAAAAACAGAGCTGCCATGACATTTCCTTTTGTCAGAATAGATTAAGTGTTGCTCACTATAAATCACTGACAGGTTAACTAGAAATGTTCATTGATGGGTTTGTTATTTTCTATGCAACATTTCTTCAAATCCAAGTAAAATGGCCGCCACTCTTTTTATTCGGCGGCGTGTTGTATCATGCGGCTTGGTTGGGCAAAGATGAAATTAGGAAAACGGCTCACGCAGTTAGTACAGCAGATCAACCGCCACTACGATCATATTTGGGATTGCTGCTGCGATCACGGTCTGCTTGGCGCGGCGTTACTGAAGCGCTGTCCAAATAGTGTGGTGCATTTTGTAGATATTGTGCCAGCGTTGATTGAAAAGGTGACGCTTGATTTAACGCGCTATTTCCCTGCAACGGCGGCGTTACCGCGCTGGCGTACACATTGCCTTGATGTGCGCGATTTGCCGCTTGATAGCCATTCTGGCTCGCATCTACTGATCATCGCTGGGGTTGGCGGTGATTTAATGAGTGAATTCATTGCCGCGCTGGTTGAGCGTTATCCGCATCGCTCGTTCGATTTTCTGCTTTGTCCTGTGCATCACGGCTATACCTTACGTGAACAGTTGATGACACTGGGCGCGAGATTACAACAGGAACAACTGGTGGAAGAGAATCGGCGTATCTACGAGCTGCTGAACGTGCAGATTAATCCGCCTGCAGTACGAGGCAAAGAACCAACATTACCCCTCCTTAGTTTGGCCGGCGAATCGATCTGGCAAGTGGCCAATGATGAGCAAAAAATGATTGCCCAGCGTTATCTGACGCAATTGCAACAGCATTATCAGCGTAAAGCGCAAGGCGGCGATGTTAGCGCGCAAAAGTGTTGGCAAGCCTATCAGCCGATTAATATCACTTGTCATGGAAATTTTCGCGATGGAAATAGCCCAATAGGCGGAGAATATGAAAGCACTCAATGATCTGAACTTGTTTGTCGAAACCGCACGCCAAGGCAGTTTTTCTAAGGCGGCCAACAGCGTATCGCTGACCACGGCCGCGGTCAGTGCCGCCATTCGCCGTTTAGAAGAGCAGGTGCAGTTTCCGCTCTTTGTCCGCTCGACACGTCATATGCGCTTAACCCAAGAGGGGGAGATTTTCCTCGCCAAAACTCAGACAGCCCTTGCCACGTTGCAAGAAGGGCTCGATCAGATAGCATGCGCGCGCGGTCAACTGGCGGGGAAGCTGCACCTCAGTGCCCCTTCGGATTTGGGGCGCAATTTACTGCTGGATTGGATCGATGAATTTATTGCCTTGCACCCGAACGTCATTATTAAACTGGATCTCTCCGATCGCTTAGCGGATATGTATGCTCACCCGATGGATATTGCGATTCGTTATGGCCATCCTGCTGATTCCAATTTGGTTGCAATGCCGCTGTGTGAATCAAACGAGCGCGTGTTGTGCGCCTCGCCAGAATATTTGGCAACGCATCCACCTATCCTCCATCCTGACGATCTGCAACATCACAATTGTCTTTGTTATATGCTGGCCGACACCCTGCATAATAAGTGGGTTTTGAGCCGAGAGGGCGAAACGCAGAGTGTGGTAGTGCAAGGAAACCCCGCATGCAACGATGGTGACGTGGTACATCGATTGGCTGTTAAAGGCAAAGGCATTGCCAATAAGTCATTAATGGATATCAGTCAGGATATTATTGATGGGCGCTTAGTACGTATTTTACCGCAATGGGAAAGTGGGCCAGTGCCAATTTATATCGTGTGCGCAGACCGACGTTTGATCACTCCAACCATTCGCGCTTTTCAGGAATTTATTCGTGGAAAAGGCTGCCAGCAACGACAAGCGGTACTGACAGCCATCAAACAGCGTGAGAGTTAATCCTGCATTAGCCAACAAACGTTAGCGGGCGGATTTGTAGGTATTCCAATGCCTCTTGCTCGCTAAGCTGTTGTTGAAAGTGCTGAAAATGTGCACTCTGTTGGTGTTGTTGCAAGCTCTCCTCTGAGCACCAAATCTCCTGCATCAAGAATAACCCGTCAATCGAGTTATCACGATAGAGCTCATATTGGCAGCAGCCTGTTTCGTTGCGGCTCGGTTCAAGCAGCGCTTCAAGCATAGCTTGCACTCGCTCTATTGAGTCGGGAAGGGCTTTGATTTCGGCTAATAAGTGGATCATGGCTTATAACTCAGTAAAGACGGTTTGCTCTGGCCAGCGAGATTTCGGCAGCTTGGCGTTGAAATCTTCTTCGCTGTGGTAACCGAGCGGTACAATCACTAAGCTGGTGAACCCTTTTTCAGTCAGGCCAAACTCTTGGTTGAGCACCTCGGCATCAAACCCTTCAATGGGGACTGCATCAATGCCCATCGCAGCCGCTCCGAGCAGCAGTGTTCCAACATTTAAATAAACTTGTTTTTGCATCCAGTGTTCGGCGTCATTGAGCGTTTCTCTATGCAAGTTAACAAAATAGCTGCGTCCGCCGTGCATGCCTGTTTTCGCTTCTTCATTGGCAAAGCGGCCATCTTTCTCTTCGTTTTCCAGCAGCGTCAATAAGTAGTGATCATCAATATCGGTTTTGGCGCAAAACACCATCACGTGAGACGCATCCAAAATTTTGCGTTCGTTAAAGGAAAATTGACCTTGCGCCGCTTTGGCGATACGCGTTTTGCCTTCCTCGCTAGCCGCCAAAATAAAATGCCAAGGCTGCGAATTGACGCTAGAGGCGCTCATGCGTACCAGTTCTTTAATATCAGCGACTTGCTGTTCAGTCAGTTTACGGTTGGTGTCAAACGCTTTGGTGGAATAGCGCGCTTGCGATGCTTGAACAATATTCATTTTTCCCTCCTAGGGAAGATAACATTCGAGATGGCGCTAAGATAACGGACTGAGTCCAAACAAGAAACCGCCTCTTGCTTAATTCATTTTCAAAAAAAATTTGATAATCCGAATTTGAAAACGCCCTAGCTTGCGGAAAAAGTTAGCACTATCTCATGATATTTCTGAATTAGCGCATACACTTAATGTGTACGGTAGATCATCATTAAGGGATATGGTCACTCACTAAGCGTTAATGATTGTCTAATATATTCAAAAGGTTGCTTTGGCCGGAGAGTATGCATGACGGAGTGTAAGTGCATTTGTTGGTTTATTCTCTTTTCTCTTCCCATCCACTCGGCGTGGGCGGATATTGACTACGGGCCTGCGCAAAGCTATGTGCAATCGCCACTGCATACCAATAGCCTTTCTGCACAACTTCGCTCCGGCTTTTCGATGCAAGAGGAAGAAGTGGAGCTCTATACCAGCGCGACTATCGCCAGCATTTGGGCGATCACGCCTGACTATACGCTGGATTATTACCAGAATCAGATAGCGATGGGCGGTAAATGGCAGCTCTCTTCGAAGTGGCAGGCTGAGCTTAATTATCGTTGGAACTTTGCTGCCAATAATCATTTAGATGGCTTAACCATTGCTTTTCATGATGGGTTTGGCATTGATCAAAACGGGCGTGAGGATGTCGATAACGATCGCTTCATCATTCAAATGCCAGAGTACGGCATTGATCAGGAAGCGTTCCGAGGCGAGACATTGAGCCGTGCGTTGACCAGTTATTTACAGTACCAGCTGGTGGATAAGTCTCATCACGGTTTGTCATTGGGAGTTTCACTCTATTACAACGATCCACACCATGGAATATTCAACCTATCCGAGTTTGAACAAGCGGTGCAGCTTAATTATGGCTACCGAAGAGGTAAGCATGCACTTGATACGCTGTTGGCTATCACCTTTCGCAACCCGACCAATGTACCAGGCCAAACACAGTATCATTCGAGTACTTGGTCGATGGGTACCAGTTATCGATATCAGTGGTTAGAACGCCATTATCTGATTGGGCAGGTCTCATTCTATCAAGGCCTTTCAACGGGGGAGGATGACTTTTCTAAACCATCGACCGAGTTTATTTTGGGGTATCGTTATCAAATGAGCCATTCAGCGATTGAAGTTACTGTGGTCGAAAATATGTTTAATGCCAACAACAGCACCGATATTGCCTTTGGTTTAGGCTATCGCTATCGTTTTGGCCGTTTTGATAAAGAGCCGAACTGACAAACGATGTCATCCGCTTAGTGTCTAACAACGAAGCGCGACAAAAGACATAAACGTTAACAATTCTTTGCATGATTTTAGCCGCAACGGTGTTACATTTTACTCGCTCGGTTTGATATTGGCTGAAGCTCAGAATTAGGTGGGATCTCAGATGCAAGAAAACTATAAAATTTTAGTGGTGGATGATGATGCGCGTTTACGTGCATTGCTTGAGCGTTACTTGTCAGAGCAAGGTTTTCTGGTGCGTAGTGTCGCCAATAGCGAACAGATGGATCGCCTGCTCACTCGTGAAAACTTCCACTTAATGGTGCTTGATTTGATGTTACCGGGTGAAGATGGTTTGTCTATTTGCCGCCGCTTGCGTAACGCCAATAACATGTTGCCGATTTTAATGCTGACCGCCAAAGGCGACGAAGTGGATCGTATTGTTGGCTTGGAGGTGGGTGCGGATGATTACCTGCCCAAACCGTTTAACCCGCGTGAACTACTGGCGCGAATCAAAGCCGTGCTGCGCCGCCAAGTGATTGAAGCCCCCGGCGCGCCAAGTGCTGAAGAATCGGTGGTTGAATTTGGTGAGTTTCGCCTGAATTTAGGTACCCGCGAAATGTTCCGTGGCGATGAGCCGATGCCGCTCACTTCCGGTGAATTTGCTGTATTGAAGACCTTAGTCACCAATGCGCGTGAGCCAATGTCGCGCGATAAGTTGATGAATATGGCAAGAGGGCGTGAATACTCCGCAATGGAGCGCTCGATTGATGTGCAAATCTCGCGTTTACGTCGCATGCTTGAAGTGGATCCAAGCAAACCACGCTACATACAAACGGTATGGGGCTTAGGTTACGTCTTCGTTCCAGATGGTAAAGAGTCTTAAATTTCAATCAGCTCCTGTCGGTTAACCCACAGGAGCTTTTTTGTCGCCTTTTTGATAGTACGTTCATAGCGGGTTTTCCTATGCGCATTCGCAGTTCCTTTACTCAATCGATTTTGCTCTTCTTTTCATTGCTGATCGCCAGCCAAGTGTATTCTTATTACGCCGTATTTAACTATGCTTTGATGCCCAGTTTGCAGCAGTTCAATAAGATTTTGGGCCATGAGATCAACCTAATGCTGGACGATGCGGCGAACAATACATCGAAGCTGGGAATGGACGCCTTACAGCGCCGCCGAGTGTTAGAACAGTTGGGCGTCACCATTCATAGTGAAGAGAGTGAGATGGCCCAAGAGTATCACGATGCCATCAGCATTGATTTGATGAGCGAGGAGATGAGCAATGAGCTCGGCTCGCCGACCGATGTGCGGATGATTTTGGGTAAAGAGAGTTATATTTTATGGATGAAAGTGGACTCTTTTCCGGGGTCATTAATACGCATCCCTCTCTCTGAGTTGCAAAAAGAGGATTTTGCGCCACTATTTCACAATAGTTTGGTGATGGCGTTACTGATCGTCTTAGGGGGATGGCTGTTTATTCGTCTACAAAATCGTCCCTTAATTGCCTTAGAAAAAGCCGCCAAAGCCGTTGGCCGAGGCGAGAACCCGCCACCATTGCCGCTCAAAGGCGCTTCTGAAATTCGCGCGGTGACGTTGGCGTTTAATCAAATGTCGAAAGGGATCCAAGCGCTTGAAGAGGATCGCTCATTATTGATGGCGGGGATCAGCCACGACTTACGTACGCCGCTGACTCGTATTCGCTTAGCCACGGAAATGATGTCTCCAGAAGAGAGTTATCTCGCCGAAGGGATCATCAGTGATACGGAAGAGTGTAACGAGATCATCAGTCAGTTTATGGACTACCTTAAACCCGTCAATAAACAGACCTTTACCGCCGTTGATCTCAATGAGATCGCCAATGATGTCGCCACTGCCGAAGGGGGCTACGAGATCAAAATCGATGTCGCGCTGCATTTACCAATGCAGCCAGCCTTTGGCAATGCGATCGCCATTAAACGCGCGGTGAGCAACTTAGTGGTGAACGCCATTCGTTATGGTAATGGTTGGGTTAAGGTGAGCACGGGCAGTACCGCAGATAACAAAATGGCTTGGGTTTGTGTGGAGGATAATGGCCCGGGTATTGATCCTAGCCAAGTGAGTAAAGTGTTTGAACCTTTTACGCGTGGTGATACCGCGCGCGGCAGTGAAGGCACAGGACTTGGTTTGGCGATAGTGAAACGGATTGTTAGCCAGCATCATGGCAGCGTTGTGGTGAGTAACCGCAGTGAAGGTGGACTCAAAGCGCAACTGAGCTTCCCGACCAAATAGGGGCTTAGTCACTAAATAACACAATGGGCTCAGTTGAGCCCATTGTGTTTACGGTTTATGCCTTTTCGGCTGCTGACCGAAGTTTTTGGGCACATCCATGCAATCAGTTGGTTTTGAGCTCTTCGAGTTCTTCTTCTTCGCGTGGCAATTTTTCTGGCAGTAGCAAGTTGAGCAAAATGGCGGTGATACCGCCAGCCGCTACGCCGGATGAAAAAATGCTCTTAATGAACTCGGGCATAAATTGCAGAATCTCTGGCTTTTGCGCAATGCCTAACCCCATCGAAAACGACAGCGCCATGATTAAAATCGCGCGGCGGTCGAGATCCACACGGGAAATAATACGCACACCCGCGGCGGCAATGGTGCCGAACATGACGATGGTTGCACCGCCAAGTACCGGTTCAGGAATCAATTGTACAAAGCTTGCCACGCCTGGGAACAGGCCGAGCAACACCAGCATGGCGGAAATAAAGTAACCCACATAACGGCTGGCAACCCCGGTGAGCATAATTACGCCATTGTTTTGGCTAAAGGTCGAGTTGGGAAAACTGTTAAAGACCGCCGCCAGCGCGGAGTTCAAACCATCAGCCAGCACACCACCTTTAATACGCTTCATGTAAATCGGCCCTTTGACAGGCTCGCCCGACACTTCGGAAGTGGCGGTGATATCACCAATCGCTTCCAATGCGGTGATCAAGAAAATCAGTACCAGAGGAATAAAGAGTGACCAATCAAAACCTAAACCAAACTGCATAGGTATTGGTAGGGCAATCAGGGCAGTCTCACTCAGTGAATCAGTGTTCACCATCCCCATCAAGTAGGCCATGATATAACCGACGAACATCGCAATCACAATCGATGCTACGCGAATGTATGGGTTACTTGAGCGGTTGAGCAGCACGATAAGTCCAAGCACGGTTCCCGCCAATGCCAGTTTGTCTAAGCTGCCAAAAGTGCCATCGCTGAGCGCAGCATAGCCGCCACCCATAGAAACTAAACCAACTTGTACCAGTGTTAAGCCTATCAGGGTAACCACAATGCCCGACACCAGCGGCGTGATCACGCGGCGCGCGTATTGCAGCACTCGTGATAATAGGATTTCAGCAAAAGAGGCAACTAAAATGGTGCCAAAGATCGCCGCCATCATAGTGCTGATATCTGCACCACCCGCTTTTAATGACAAGCCTGCGCCAATAATTGGCCCAAGAAAGTTAAAACTGGTGCCTTGGATAGAAAGTAAACCGGAGCCAATCGGGCCAATGGTGCGGATCTGGATAAAGGAGGATAAGCCAGATGCAAACAGCGACATGCTGATGATGGTGTTAGTCTGTTCGGCAGAAACACCAAGTGTTTGGCAAATAATGAGCGAAGGGGTGATGACCGCAACAAACATGGCTAGCAAATGTTGTAAAGCGGCGAAAATGGTTTGGGGTAGCGGTGGCCTATCGTTGAGTTGATAAACCAAATCAGACTTACGCGAAGCGTTGTGGATAGTCATACTGTTTTCCTAATGGTGCGTTGTTGTCTTAGCGTTCGCTGAGTGGGAGCACTAAGTGGAGCAGACACGTCATCTGTGATTGCTGTTAATCAGAATCTGCTCGGACTGGATAAGTGAGTAGTTCACTAAAAAAATTGGCGAAATTATAGAGGGTTTACGCAAGAAAGCAAACGTTTGCTTTGCTGTGTAAGGGAGAGGGGAATACAGAACGAACAATCTTATGCTTTGGCGTAGATGTCCTTCTCTCCTAACCAGCGATCGATAATGGCGGTCGCGTGGCTTGGATAATGGTCGTGTAAGTAGCGAGCAATGCGCTGTACTTCAGGAATTAAACGTTGGTCACGGACTAAATCCGCAATTTTGAAATCCGCGAGGCCGGTCTGTTTGGTACCAAGCAGCTCCCCCGGACCGCGAATTTCTAAGTCTCGCTGAGCAATTACGAAACCGTCATTGCTCTCACGCAGTACACCCAAGCGTTTTTGCGCGGTTTTCGATAGCGGTGCATGGTAAAGCAATACGCAGTGGCTGGCGACAGAGCCTCGCCCTACGCGGCCGCGTAATTGGTGCAACTGTGCTAAGCCCAAACGCTCAGGATTTTCGATGATCATCAAGCTCGCATTCGGCACGTCAACGCCAACCTCAATCACCGTTGTGGCAACCAGCAAGTGCAGTTCATTGTTTTTAAAGGCTTGCATCACCGCTTGTTTTTCGCTCGGCTTCATTCGGCCATGCACCAAACCGATTTTGACATCGGGCAGAGTGCGTTGTAGTTCTTGCGCTGTGTCGGCGGCGGCTTGCGCTTCTAGCACCTCAGACTCATCAATCAAAGTACAGACCCAATAAGCCTGTTTTCCTTCACTCAAACAGGCATGACGTACGCGCTCGACGATATCATCACGCTTTGTATCTGGGATTGCGACAGTTTGAATGGGCGTTCGTCCCGGTGGCAGTTCATCAATAACGGAGGTTTCTAAATCAGCGTAAGCAGTCATCGCTAAAGTTCGTGGGATCGGCGTTGCGGTCATGATTAACTGGTGCGGATACGCGCCTTGCTTCGCTCCTTTCTCACGCAGTTCTAAACGCTGGTGGACACCAAAGCGGTGTTGTTCATCAATGATGACGAGCGCAAGGTGATGAAATTCAACTTGTTCTTGGAAAAGAGCGTGAGTACCCACTATCATTTTTGCCTCACCGCTGGCAATGCGAGCCAGTTCTGTTTCTTTCGCTTTGCCTTTTAATTTACCCGCCAGCCAGCCGACTTGGATGCCCATTGCTTCAAACCAGTTGGCAAAGTTAATTGCGTGCTGCTCGGCCAGCAATTCCGTCGGTGCCATTAATGCTACTTGATAGCCATGTTCGATAGCACGTGCGGCGGCTAATGCAGCGACCAGGGTTTTCCCTGAGCCCACATCACCTTGTACTAAACGCATCATGGGGTGAGCTTGTGCCAGATCGGCTTCGATCTCTGTCACAACACGTGTTTGTGCTTTAGTGGGAGAGAAAGGCAGTTGTGCAAGCAGTTGTTGTTTGAGTGTGCCAGACCCAGCCAGCGGCAATGCGATATCTTGCTGGCCTTGATGGCGTACAGCCAGCATGGAGAGGTTTTGCGCCAACAGCTCTTCCATAATTAAGCGAACCTGCGCCGGGTGTTTCCCTTCATCAAACAGTTGCAGGTTAATGCCCGGTGGCGGCCGGTGAATGATGTGCAGCGCTTCAGAGAGCGTAATTTGGTGATCATACAACCCGGCAGGTAGCAATTCTTGTACGGCGGCTTTGTCGAGTAAACTTAATGCTTGATCAGTGAGTGTGCGTAGTGTGAGTTGGCGCAGGCCATCGGTTGTTGGGTAAACGGGTGTTAAGTTAGCTTCGACATCTGGCTGTTGCTGAGGAGCATAAAATTTATAATCAGGATGAACAATTTCAAGGCCGAATCCACCACGCTTAATTTCACCGTAAGCGTGCACTAACTTACCTTCAGCAAAATTGTTTTTCATCCCAGCCGTAAAGTTAAAAAAACGCAGCGTAATGGTGCCGTTACCATCGCTTATTTTTACTGTGAGCATTTTGCGTTTGCCAAAAACCGTATCCACCGCCATGACTTTACCTTGCACGGCGGCCCAAAGCCCGGGATGCAATTTAGCAATAGGGTAGATCCGTGTGCGGTCCTCATAACGTAAAGGGAGATGGAACAGCAGATCTTGCACACTGATTAAGCCAACCTTTTCCAGTTTTTCAGCCACTTTAGCGCCCACGCCAGAGAGTGAGGTGAGAGGAATCGCGGACAGTAGCTGTGACATAACAGGGCTCATTAACAGTATCGTTATCTATTATTCAACCATCGAACTGTTTTTTTGTACAGCATAAAATCATGTAATGGTCGATAAGCGGCAGACCATCGGTTAATTTGAATAGTGACGCCTAAAATGCAAGATGGGGGTAGGGTGTCGGAAAATAAAAAACCCCATGAGTGGTTAGCCGCAAGGGGTTTTATTTATTTGGATAGTTTAATTTTTCCGGCGTCGCACTTTCAGTGCATGAGGCATCACACGAATTTTTTTCATGATGTTTGCTAAGTGAATGCGATCTTTGGTGGTCAGCAGCACAGTGACAGTATACAAACGTCCATCACGCTCCTCGGTGGAGAGGCCATGAATGTTGGAACCTGTTTTCGAGATTACATTCGTCAGTTCCGCTAACGCACCTTGGTGGTTTTGCATGTCCACTTTCAGTTCGGTGATGAACTCTTGGTCGTAATCTTTAGACCACTCAACCGCCATGTAACGATCCGGCTCTTTTTGGTAGCCACGAACATTAGGGCAGGTTTCACGATGCACCACTAAACCACGACCCGGAGATACATGCGCAATGATGTGATCGTCTGGGATGGGGTGGCAGCAGTTAGCAAACGTGAGCAAAATACCTTCAGCGCCGCGGATCGGCAGTTTCTTTTTCGGTTTGCCATCATTGCTTTCCACTTCGGTCAGCTCATCAGCATCGCCAAGCAGACGACGCGCAATGACAATACTCATCAGTTCGCCTAAACCAATCGCGGCCAGCAGATCATCGACCGTGGCCATTTTAAGCTCACCAATCACATGCTTAATGTTCTCGTCACTGATGTCACTGAGTGAAAGATCACCCAGCGCGTGATTGAGCAAACGTCTACCAAGTGTGATCGATTCCTCACGGCGCATGGTTTTAAGTACTTGACGTATCTTAGTACGAGCGCGAGACGTGACCACATAGTTGAGCCAAGCGGCATTAGGACGAGCCCCAGGTGCGCTGATGATTTCAATCGTTTGGCCGTTTTTCAGTGATTTACTTAACGGATAAGGGTTTCGATCAACACGAGCTCCAACACAGGTATTACCGACATCGGTGTGTACCGCGTAGGCAAAATCAACCGCAGTTGCCCCGACAGGCAGCTCAACGATGCGGCCTTTGGGGGTGAAGACGTAGATTTCATCAGGGAAAAGATCCGACTTAACGTTCTCAATAAACTCAAACGAGTTGCCAGCGCTTTGTTGTAGCTCAAGTAGGCTTTGCATCCAGCGCTGTGCTTTAATTTGCGCGGTGGTGCCAGTGCGTTCGCCATTACCTTTGTAAGACCAATGAGCAGCAACACCTTTGTCGGCCATCTGTTCCATGTCTTCAGTGCGGATCTGCACTTCAACTGGGACGCCGTGTGGGCCGACCATCGAGGTATGCAAAGATTGGTAGCCGTTCGCTTTGGGCACGGCGATGTAATCTTTCATGCGCCCCGGGCGAGGTTTGTACAAGCTATGAACTTGGCCTAATGCACGATAACAAGTATCTGCAGTGTCGACCACGACTCGAAAAGCGTAGATGTCCATAATGGTATGAAAGCGCTGCTCTTTGGTTTTCATCTTGTTATAGATGGAGAACAGGTTCTTTTCACGGCCGACCACGCGTGCTTTCAAACCGAAATCTTGCAAGCGGCCTTCAATTTCACTGTGGATGCGTTGGATCATCTCTTTGCGGTTACCGCGAGCGGATCTTACCACTTCTTTCAATACGCGATAACGATTTGGGTACAATGCTTCAAAGCCAAGCTCTTCTAGCTCAGTCTTGATGTTATGAATCCCTAAGCGGTGAGCAAGAGGCGCGTAAATCTCTAACGTTTCACGGGCAATACGACGCTTTTTATCCGGGCGCAATGCGCCAAGGGTACGCATATTGTGTGTGCGGTCAGCAAGTTTGATGAGAATAACGCGAATGTCTTGCACCATTGCCAGCACCATCTTACGAAAGTTCTCGGCTTGAGCTTCTTTACGATCACGAAATTTCAACTTGTCGAGTTTAGAAACTCCGTCTACCAATTCCGCCACGGCGTGACCAAATTGCGCTTCAAGATCGTCTTTAGTGACATCGCAATCTTCGATGACATCATGTAATAACGCTGCTTGTAGCGTTTCCAAATCAAGGCGCATATCAGCCAAAATTCGAGAAACCGCAACAGGGTGAATGATGTAAGGTTCGCCGCTAGAACGGGTTTGCCCTTCATGGGCTTCACGTGCGACCACATAAGATTGACGCAGAGCCTCAATTTGAGGCTCTGTTAGGTATTCTTGGACAACGTCTTTAAGGCTATCAAATAGATACAAATTATAGGCCCGGAAGGTTGTTGAATTTGAATGGCAGAATTAACGGTTGTGAGCGATGCTGCTTACGGCGGCCAATTCTGCGGCTTCTTGCTCTTTCTGCTCTTGGCGCTCACGAGCATCAAGCACATCTTTCGTGATAAGACCTTCTTCGATTTCGCGCAGAGCGATAACGGTTGGCTTATCGTTCTCTTCTGGCACCAATGAATCTTTACCGCCAGTTTGCATTTGACGAGCGCGGCGAGCCGCAATCAGAACTAGGTCGAAACGATTGCCCACTTTTTCAACAGCGTCTTGAACAGTTACGCGTGCCATGAGAACTCCAAATAGTTAACTAAAAATTTTTAAATGACGAGAAAGTATACAGTCTAATCTTTGTTTATACTAGCGATAGACTTTGCCTTGTTTGAGCGGGTGATTATTCCGCCAGTAGCGCGTTGAGCATGCTGTTATATTTAGCAGCTTGCTTGTCTTGCTTCAATCGTTCAGCACGTAAAATAGCTCTGAAATCCATTAATGCCACATCGAAATCATCATTTATGATGACATAGTCGTATTCGGTGTAATGCGAGATTTCAGCTTGAGCTTCATTCATACGTTTAGCAATGACGGCTTCACTGTCTTGACCACGAGCATTCAAGCGGCGTTCCAATTCTTCTTTTGAAGGAGGAAGGATAAACACACTTTTTGCATCCGGCATTTTGTCGCGTATTTGACGCGCGCCTTGCCAGTCAATATCAAGAAAAACGTCAATGCCTTTGTTGAGGTTATTTTCAATCCATACCTTAGAGGTGCCGTAGTAGTTGCCAAATACTTCAGCATGTTCGAGAAATTCACCTTTAGTAATCAACTCTTCAAACAGCTCTTTTTGTACAAAATGGTAATGAACACCATCTTGTTCGCCCGGACGCATGCCGCGTGTGGTATGTGAAACAGAGACTTTCATCGCATAGGTTGGGTTGGTTTCCAACATCGCAGAGATCAAGCTTGATTTGCCTGCACCACTGGGTGCAGAGACGATATAAAGAGTACCTTTGCCCATCTGTTCTGTTCCACGTTAGGTTAGGATTGAATGCTGATATTTGCGTCTATCAGCATGTTAAAAGATAGCACTGACCCAGAGAGTTTCATCCTAGAAAATGAAAATAAGGCCAGAAAAAATGGAGGCGAAGAGTAGCACGTTCCCATGGATGTCTACAACAAAAAGGTCGGCCTTTAGCTGTGAAAGGGGAATTTTAAAACGGTGATATTTTCTTCAATGGGTAAACGTTTGCTCTTATTTCAAGGCTTGTCGAGGGGGTTTATTGCTGTATAATCGCCCGCCGCTGAGCTCGTGATTTGAATATGATCGCGTGGTAAGCCTATAAATTAATGCAAGACTAATTCTTCGATTTGGGTTCCCTCGCCCCCAAAACAAACTAAAAAGGTACACAATGAGTTACTTTACCCTTGCGCAGCAGCGCAAAGCTTTGGCACTTTTAGTGCTATTTCATTTGATCATTATCGCATCAAGCAATTATCTGGTTCAGTTGCCCTTTACTGTATTCGGTTTACATACCACTTGGGGCGCATTTACTTTCCCATTCATTTTTCTGGCAACGGATCTCACTGTACGCATTTTTGGTGCAGCGTTGGCTCGTAAAATCATTTTCTTAGTGATGTTACCGGCTTTGATTGTTTCTTATGCACTCTCGGTGCTATTTTTTGAAGGTCAATTCCAAGGGCTTGCTCAGCTTCATGAGTTTAATCTGTTTGTTGCGCGTATTGCGATTGCCAGTTTTATGGCGTATTTGCTAGGGCAAATTATGGATGTGCATGTGTTTAATCGTCTGCGCCAGATGAAGCAATGGTGGGTTGCGCCAACATGTTCTACGTTATTTGGTAATGCATTAGACACGGTCGCTTTTTTTGCGATTGCTTTCTATCAAAGCCCCGATCCATTCATGGCTGAACATTGGACCGAAATTGCCTTGGTCGATTATGGTTTTAAACTGGTGATCAGTTTAGGCCTGTTTGTGCCGATGTACGGTGTGCTGCTCAATTACTTGATCCGGAAGCTGACAGCGGTCAACCCTGATTTTCGAACCGTTGGGATCAATGCTCAGTAGTTGAAATGTTCAGTAGTGGAGTAGCAAGCTATTATACTAGGAAGATAGAAAATCAAAGCCCGAGCAAGTGCTGCTCGGGCTTTTTTATGTGTCTGCATCTTATAACTATGATGGGTCGATAATGAGTGGCCAACCAATGTCGCTTTGACGGTTTGCTTCAATATCCAGCTCGGCGGTGGTGAGAGGATTGGCCGCTAACCATTTGGCGGATAACCGAAGAGTCAGTTGGTCACCTTGAGCTTGCAGTGTAAATTTAGGCTGTAGTGCCTCGTTACGACGATGGCTGAGCAATACGGCAAGGCGCAGTAAACGTAACACCCGTTTGGCGCTGTTGCCCGACAGAGCGTACTGCTCTGGCAATGAAGAGAGCTGCTCGCGATAACGACGAGCAATTTCGCCTAGAAAGTGTTTCTGTGCACGGGTATAGCCGGGTAAGTCGAGGTTTTGTAACAGGTAGGCGCTGTGTTCACCGCCTTTTTTTAAATCAATCGCTAACCCTATTTCATGCAATTGTGCAGCGGTAGTGAGCAGCATTTCAGCTTGCGGTTCCGCAATCCAATCTTCCCCCCCACACTGTTTGAGCAGCGATTGGGCAAGTTGAGCCACTTGCTTGGCGTAGTCAACATCAATTTGATATCGCACCTGAACGCTATTGATGGTACGCGTTCGAATGTCATCTTGGCGCAGCTCTTCGACCATTTCATACACTAAGCCTTCACGCAATGCGCCGCCAGCTAAAGTCATCGATTCAATCTCGAGCAGTTCAAAGATGGCAATTAAAATCGAGAGGCCACTTGGGAAAACTAACGCTCGCTCTAAAGTTAAGCCTTCAATATCAAGCTCTTCCAAGTGATCGGCGAGCATCGCTTGTTTTTGCAAGCGTTTTAGTTTGGTATGAGTGATCACCTCATCCATCCCTTGCGCTAGCATAATTTCTTGCAACGCTTGTACTGTGCCACTGGCACCCACGCACACATCCCAACCTAACTGTGAGTATTGTTCAAGGATAGGCGCTAACGTCTGTTTTGCCGCATCGATCGCTCGATTAAAGTTAGCCGCGTTAAGTTGTCTGTCTTTAAAATGGCGCTCAAGCCAAGTGACGCAGCCCATTTTTAAACTGGTTAACGCTTTGGCATCGAACCCTTCACCAATGATGAGTTCAGTACTGGCCCCACCAATATCGACAACCAAGCGTCGTCCTAAGCCACCTGAAGTGTGCGCCACTCCTTTATAGATAGTAGCCGCCTCTTCTTCACCGGAAATAACCTGAATGGGGTGGCCGAGTATTTGGTTGGCTTGAGTTAAAAACAGTTCAACGTTGGTGGCTGTACGCAGTGTGGCAGTGCCAACAATACGGATATTGCTGGCGGGTACATCTTGCAGTCGTTCCGCAAATAAACTGAGGCAGTCCCATCCTCGCTGCATCGCTTCTTGGCTAAGAGCGTTGTTATCATCTAACCCGGCGGCCAAGCGTACTTTGCGCTTTATTTTGGCCATCGTTTGTACACTGCCATCAATATGACGCACGATGAGCATATGAAAACTGTTCGACCCAAGGTCGATGGCAGCGTAGAGCGGCGAGGAGACGGCTTTACTCATAAATGGATTACGAACCCTTATTACTTTGATGCGGTTGACGTGGGCGACGACTTTGTGGCTTACGGTTGCCAGTACGAGGGCCATTGTTATTAGTACGGCGCTGCTGAGGATTACGAGAACGCAGACGAATTGGCGGTGGTAAGTCTTCAATCAACGCCGATGCATCGTAATCAGAAACAGGAACTGCGTGCCCGGTGTACTCTTCAATCGCGGTTAGGTTAATGGCGTACTCTTCACAGGCAAAACTAATCGAGTGACCACTCTCTCCTGCGCGACCTGTACGACCAATACGGTGCACGTAGTCTTCACAGTCATCAGGTAAGTCGTAGTTGAATACGTGTGTGACTTGAGGAATGTGTAAGCCTCGCGCTGCCACGTCGGTTGCAACAAGAATGTCGACATCACCGGTAGTGAATTGCTCAAGGATCTTTTCACGTTTCTTCTGTGGTACATCGCCCGTTAGCAAGCCGACACGGTGCCCATCTGCGGCTAAATGACCCCAAATAGAGTCGCAGCGGTGTTTTGTGTTGGCAAAAATGATGGCGCGATCTGGCCAGTCTTGTTCTATCAGTGTCTGTAATAGCGCCATCTTATGTTCGTTAGACGGGTAGAACAGCTCTTCTTGGATGCGATGGCCAGTTTTTTGTTCTGGTTCAACAACCACGTGCTCAGGGTTATGCATGTGCTCGAACGCCAATTCTTGAACGCGATAAGAAAGCGTGGCTGAAAATAGCATGTTCAGGCGTTCTTTAGGTTCAGGCATACGGCGAAACAGAAAACGAATGTCCTTGATAAAACCAAGGTCAAACATGCGATCGGCTTCATCCAGCACTACAGCTTGAATATTATTCAAGTTAAACACGTGTTGTTTGTAGAAATCGATGATACGTCCTGTTGTACCGATCAATATGTCGACACCATCTTGCAGCTTAGACAATTGCTTATCGTAGCTTTCACCACCGTAAGCCAGCGCGGCTTTGATGCCAGTACTGGCAATCAGATGTTCGGCGTCGTTATAAATTTGAATCGCTAACTCACGAGTCGGAGCCATAATAATGGCACGCGGCTGCGTCGGTTTTCGCCCTTCATGTTCAGGGGTTGTTAGTAAGTGGTTAAAAGTAGCAGCGAGAAACGCAAGCGTTTTACCAGTCCCTGTTTGGGCCTGGCCTGCAATGTCTTGGCCGGTGAGCAGTACCGGCAACGCCAAGGCTTGGATCGGGGTACAGTAATCGAACCCTTTTTTTTCCAATCCTTCAACAACTTGAGGATGTAATCCCAAATCGGCGAACTTTTGCTCTGTGATATGTGTCTTTTTCATCGCCATAGAATATCAGCTTAAGCTTGCAATACGAAAGTAAATACATTCCAATAGAGCATCTATTTACTGGTTAGCTTATAATCAGTGCAGAAAAACATATTGGAGTGGAAGATGAGCGATAAGATTTTGCAGCTTACAGATGATGGTTTTGAGAACGATGTAATCAAAGCTGCAGGCCCTGTTCTTGTTGATTTTTGGGCAGAATGGTGTGGTCCTTGTAAGATGATTGCGCCAATTTTGGATGAAATCGCTAGCGAGTACGAAGGCAAACTGACTATCGGTAAATTAAATATCGACCACAACGCAGGTACTCCACCTAAGTTTGGTATTCGTGGCATCCCAACCTTGCTGCTGTTCAAAAATGGCAACGTCGCTGCAACGAAAGTTGGTGCGTTATCAAAAACTCAATTGAAAGAGTTTTTGGACGTAAACCTATAACAGGTATCGCAAAGCCGTACATTTTCTGATGCACGGCTTTGTTTTTTTGAAAAGAAACAAACTCTAGACTAGGCTATTATTTAGTGCTAGTTTATCGCACGTTAATTAGACAAGTGTTCACTTCTTGGTCGATCCTGAGACCAAAATCCATCTTAACTAGAAAATAGATCCTATTTTGACTAAACAAGTATCCACCACAATGAATCTAACAGAATTGAAGAACAGACCTGTGTCTGATCTTGTGAAACTTGGTGAGAGCCTAGGCCTCGAAAACCTAGCGCGTCTAAGAAAACAAGACATCATCTTCTCCATCCTAAAAGCGCACGCAAAAAGTGGTGAAGATATATTTGGTGATGGGGTCTTGGAAATTCTTCAAGACGGTTTTGGTTTCTTACGTAGCGCCGACTGTTCATATTTAGCTGGCCCTGATGATATCTACGTATCACCAAGCCAAATTCGCCGTTTCAACTTACGCACCGGTGACTCAGTATCCGGCAAAATTCGCCCACCAAAAGAAGGCGAACGTTATTTCGCATTGTTAAAAGTTAACACCGTTAACCACGACAAACCGGATAATGCACGTAACAAGATTTTATTTGAGAACTTAACTCCACTGCATGCCAATGAACGTATGATCATGGAGCGTGGTAATGGCTCGACAGAAGACATTACGGCACGAGTTCTAGACCTTGCCTCTCCGATTGGTAAAGGCCAGCGTGGTTTGATTGTTGCTCCGCCAAAAGCGGGCAAAACCATGTTGCTACAAAATATCGCGCAAAGTATTGCTAACAACCATCCTGATTGTGTGTTGATGGTGCTACTGATTGACGAACGTCCTGAAGAAGTAACGGAAATGCAACGCCTTGTGAAAGGCGAAGTGGTTGCTTCTACGTTTGATGAGCCAGCTTCACGTCACGTACAAGTGGCAGAAATGGTGATCGAAAAAGCAAAACGTTTGGTTGAGCATAAGAAAGATGTCGTTATCCTGCTTGATTCCATCACACGTTTAGCTCGCGCCTACAACACAGTGATCCCGTCATCTGGCAAAGTGTTGACTGGTGGTGTGGATGCCAACGCATTGCAACGCCCTAAGCGCTTTTTCGGTGCGGCTCGTAATGTAGAAGAAGGCGGTAGTTTAACGATTATTGCGACGGCATTGGTTGATACCGGCTCTAAAATGGATGAAGTTATCTACGAAGAGTTTAAAGGTACAGGTAACATGGAATTGCACCTTAACCGTAAAATTGCGGAAAAACGTGTCTTCCCTGCTATCGACTTCAACCGCAGCGGTACTCGTCGTGAAGAGTTGCTTACTAAGCCTGATGAGTTACAAAAAATGTGGATTCTGCGTAAGATCGTTCACCCAATGAGTGAAAGTGACGCAATGGAATTCTTAATTGATAAGCTCGCGATGACGAAAACCAATGATGAGTTTTTTGATGCGATGCGCCGTCAATAATAGACGCTAAGTTTAGTATGACCAACGCCACCATTTATCGGTGGCGTTTTTGTTTGCATTTGACCCATTAACCTTCCACAATAGGCCAAATGTTACAAGGAGGTTAAAATGCAACAAGGAATGTTGTCGTCGCTTCTCCTCTCGCTATTTTTATTTTGTGCGTGGCCAAGTGCTGCCTCTATAGAAATAACGTCTGATACAGCTCAAAAATGGCTTCAGGAAGAACAAATTCGCCATAAAAGTGCAGAGCTATTGCAGTACGCGGTACATGATGAATTTGATTCTTTGCGTTTTTCATTACAACGTTTAGCGCTATTACCGCAAGAAGCCGCACGTTTTCTGTTGCTGCAAAAAATCGAGCAGTTGGATCTCGCCCTAACGCCGAATATGGTGATATTCATTGAAGAGCAGCAAGCGCTTGCACCCACTTACCAAGTTGTTGAAAAAGAACAAGGCTATGAATTCTCAACTCCAGCTTTTGACTCTTCTGTGATAGCCAGCCGTTTATTAAAGCGTTGGCGGCAGGAACAAACCATTCTCGACTTCTTGGTGAAGGCGGAGCGCCAAGAGCTAGTACTGCAAACATGGTTGTCAGGGACTCAATATCAAGTAAAAATTCGCGAAACGTTACTGATCCGCGAGTTAGATACACTATCCCCAAGTGCTTTGGCTGCGCTCACTGAGCAACTGACATCAGAGCCAGTGACCGGGTGGTTGCCTTCCACACAAGTGATGGTTCGATTAGCTCAAGTTAGTGAAGATCCTAAAATCTATAAACTCCTGTGGCTGATGCGGGTCGATTTCTCCATTCAGCAGGAACTCACACGATTAGCCAGCGTAAGCGATGAATTTGCGATAAAACAGATCATGGCCGCCAGTGAAAATCCAAGTTTAAAAGTACAAGCGATTAAGGCATTAGTTCGCATCAGCCCCATGCGTTCTGATATCCGCGACTTTCTGATAGCCAAAATGTCAATCAATGAAGAGGTCAATTTAGTGGCCAGTGCTTTGGTCGAGCAGGGACACAGCCGCTGGCTAAAGGATTTACTGGTGAGTAATTCTCAGGTGAAAAGTCGTGGTATTTTGCAAGCCCTCTCTCAATAACCCTATGAAATTTGGGGATCGTTAATGGGTTGTTTTTGTTATACTGCCTGCAGTTTAATCAGCGATGTAGTAGGCCTATGAGCTTTAAGGATTTACGTGAATTTGTTGACCATCTGGAAAAAACAGGCCAACTAAAACGCATTACTTGCCCGATTGACCCTCATTATGAAATGACGGAAATTAGCGACCGCACTTTGCGTGCCGCAGGTCCTGCCTTGCTATTTGAAAACCCGATCGGTTATACGGTTCCCGTGCTCACTAACTTGTTTGGCACCGCAAAACGCGTCGCGATCGGCATGGGGCGTAAAGAGGTCCAAGAGTTAAGGGAAGTCGGCAAATTACTGGCTTATCTCAAAGAGCCCGAGCCACCACAGGGCTTCAAAGATGCTATCGATAAATTGCCTTTATTTAAGCAAGTGCTCAACATGCCAACCAAACGACTACGCAAGGCTCCTTGCCAGGAGATTGTTTGGCAGGGCAACGATGTTGACTTAGACAAAATCCCAGTGATGAGTTGTTGGGCCGATGATGTTGCTCCTCTTCTGACTTGGGGGCTGACCATCACTAAAGGGCCAAACAAGAAGCGACAAAATCTCGGGATTTATCGCCAACAGAAACTCAGTAAAAACAAAGTCATTATGCGTTGGTTGGCGCATCGTGGTGGTGCTCTAGATTTAAGAGATTGGATGGACACTCACCCCGGAGAGAATTTCCCAGTTTCAGTGGCTTTTGGTGCTGATCCTGCAACCATTTTAGGCGCGGTGACACCAGTGCCAGATACGCTTTCTGAATATGCTTTTGCGGGATTGCTACGAGGCAGTAAAACAGAAGTGGTTAAATCGCTCAGTAATGATCTAGATGTGCCTGCTAGTGCGGAAATTGTGCTGGAAGGCTACATAGATCCAAACGAATATGCTGACGAAGGGCCTTATGGTGATCACACGGGTTACTATAATGAAGTTGAAAAGCATCGTGTCTTTACGGTTACGCATATCACAATGCGCAGCAATCCTATCTACCATAGCACTTATACCGGACGCCCACCTGATGAACCAGCTGTGCTTGGTGTTGCGTTAAATGAAGTGTTTGTACCTATACTCCAAAAACAGTTCCCTGAAATCGTCGATTTCTATTTACCGCCGGAAGGTTGTTCTTATCGAATGGCGGTGGTGACGATGAAAAAGCAATACCCTGGTCATGCAAAGCGAGTCATGATGGGAGTTTGGTCGTTCCTTCGCCAGTTTATGTACACTAAATATGTGGTGGTGTGCGATGAATCAGTCGATGCTCGTGATTGGAATTCAGTTATCAATGCAATGACAACACATATGGACCCACTCCGAGACACTTTATTCATCGAACATACACCGATTGATTCACTTGATTTTGCCTCTCCAGTGGTGGGGCTAGGCTCCAAAATGGGCTTAGATGCTACCATTAAATGGGATGTTGAGAGTGACGGTACAAGACAACAGTCATCACCATCAACGACTCCTCAGATCAAAACTGAGCATTTGGATCAGCTTAGAGCTCAGCATTCTGAGATTGTTGATATCTATTTAGTGCCATTTTCTAATGATGGTTTCTTGATGGTATCCATGAACAAAGCGTTTGCTGGTCAATCTCAAGAGCTGTTAAAAAAGATATGGGCATTTTTAGAGACATTTTCAAACCTGAAGTTTGTTGTGCTCTGTGATGATGATGTGAATATCCGAGATTGGAATGATGTGATTTGGGCGATAACCACGCGCATGGATCCGTCTCGGGATACTGATCGTATAGAAGCTAATGAAGGGCAATGTTCCAAGCTCCTGCTGGATGTAACCAACAAACTCTCTGGTGAAGTTCAGCGAGAGTGGGGGACGCCAATCCAAAAAGATCACGAGGTCGTCACCAAAATAGACTCGCTCTGGGATGAGCTAGGTATTTTATGACTTATACGGTGATCTTGCTGCCGAAAGGCGATACTTTTGAAGTGCAAGACGGTACAACGGTGTTGGAAGCTGCGCTCAACAAGAACATCTCTTTTCCACACCGTTGTCAAATAGGTGCATGCGCTATGTGTATGTGCAGAAAATTAGAAGGTGTAGTGGAATATAACTTAGAACCTATGTTGACTGACGAAGAGCAGCGACAAGGTTGGATATTCCCTTGCCAAGCCTTTGCAACAAGTAACTTAGTACTTACTTTTGCAGAGTAAGTCAGAGGAAAAACATGACCACCCAATGTAAAGTAAAGTCAATTGAGCCATTAGCCTCTAATACTTATAAAATCATCCTCCAACCTGAAAGCGTTCTTGCATTTAAAGCTGGGCAATATCTCATGGTAGAAATGGGTGAGAAAGATAAACGTCCATTTTCTATCGCAAGCAGCCCTTGCCGTACTGGTGAACTAGAGTTGCACATTGGTGCCGCCGAGCACAATGCTTATGCACAGGAAGTGGTTGAGAAAATGAGAACGGCATTAAGCAACAAGGGTTTAGTCAATATAGATGCACCTCATGGTGATGCGTGGGTAAAAGAAAATGAGCGCCCTCTACTACTCATTGCTGGAGGAACAGGTTTTAGCTATGTACGCTCGATTTTAGATCACTGTATTAGCCAAAAGAAAAGTAACGCTATCTATTTGTACTGGGGAGCAAAAGACGTTTACCAACTCTATGCAAAAACAGAACTGAGTGAGATTGCTCAGCAATTTGAGAACATCCACTTTGTACCTGTTGTTGAAACGGCTGATGAAGGTTGGAATGGCAAGGTTGGCAATGTACTCCAAGCGATCAATGATGATTTCGAGTCGTTAGAAGCGTACGACATTTATATTGCAGGTCGTTTTGATATGGCTGGAGCAGCAAGAGAACAGTTTACCCAATACAAAAATGCAAAAAGCGATCACATGTTTGCTGATGCCTACGCTTTTATTTAAGATCGAGAGAGATTAAAGCCTATCAAAAGAGAGCGAAATGCTCTCTTTTGACGCTTTGTGGCTGCTATTTAAACAAAATAGATGTTTTTCTTATTTTTTATTAAAAACCGCTTGCACTCACCTTCGTTCTCCCTATAATGCCGCCTCACTGACACGGCACAGCCAGTAAGGGTTCAAGCCCAACGAGCAGTCAATCAGTAGGTCAAATCGGTAAGACGAAATAATTTAATAAAGTGTTTGACACTTTT